>NZ_JAAGPH010000090.1:0-33423 GCF_017104705.1 Burkholderia sp. Se-20373
GCTCGCGGTGTCCGGCGGCACGAGCCCGCGCCCGTTCCTGCACACGCTGTCGCACACGGCGCTCGACTGGGCCGGCGTCGACGTGACGCTGGTCGACGACCGCTGGGTGCCGGAGGACGATGCGGCCAGCAACGCGCACCTCGTGCGCGACACGCTGCTGCAGCACGCCGCCGCCCCTGCCCGCTTCCTGCCGCTCGTCGACACGCGCGCCGCGCTCGACGCGCACGTCGCCGCGCTGAACGCGAACGCCGACTACCGCGTGCCGAGCGTCGCGGTGCTCGGCATGGGCGAGGACGGCCATACCGCGTCGATCTTCGCCGATGCGCCCGAATGGGATCACGCGATCACGACGCCCGAGCGTTTCGTCGCCGTCCATCCCGGCGCCGCGCCGCATGCGCGCGTGAGCTTCTCGCTCGATGCGCTCAAGCGCGTCGACCGGCTGTTCCTGCTGATCGCGGGCGAACGCAAACGCGCGGTGCTCGACGCCGCGGCCGCGTCGCTGCAGAAGAACGCGATTTCCCAACTGGCCAACGACAAGGGGACCCAGCTCGATGTCTACTGGTGCGCAAAGTAAGGCGGTCGTCGCGGGTCAGCATGCCGACGGCCCGCGCCTGCTCGCGGACGTCGGCGGCACCAACGCGCGCTTCGCGCTGGAAACCGGCCCGGGCGAGATCACACAGATTCGCGTCTATCCCGGCGCCGACTATCCGACGATCACCGACGCGATCCGCAAGTATCTGAAGGATGTGAAGATCAGCCGCGTGAATCACGCGGCGATCGCGATCGCGAACCCGGTCGACGGCGACCAGGTCACGATGACCAACCACGACTGGAGCTTCTCGATCGAGGCGACGCGCCGCGCGCTCGGCTTCGACACGCTGCTCGTCGTCAACGATTTCACCGCGCTCGCGATGGCGCTGCCGGGGCTGACCGATGCGCAACGCGTGCAGGTCGGCGGCGGCGCGCGCCGCCAGAACAGCGTGATCGGGCTGCTCGGACCCGGCACCGGGCTCGGCGTGTCGGGGCTGATCCCTGCTGACGACCGCTGGATCGCGCTCGGCAGCGAAGGCGGCCATGCATCGTTCGCGCCGCAGGACGAGCGCGAGGACCTGGTGCTGCAGTACGCGCGCAAGAAGTTTCCGCACGTGTCGTTCGAGCGCGTGTGCGCGGGCCCCGGCATGGAGATCATCTATCGCGCGCTCGCCGCGCGCGACAAGAAGCGCGTGGCCGCGACCGTCGACACGGTCGAGATCGTCGAGCGCGCGCATGCGGGCGACGCACTCGCGCTCGAGACGGTCGAATGCTTCTGCGGGATTCTCGGCGCGTTCGCGGGCAGCGTCGCGCTGACGCTCGGTGCGCTCGGCGGCGTGTACATCGGCGGCGGTGTCGCGCTGAAGCTCGGCGAACTGTTCACGCGCTCGTCGTTCCGCGCGCGCTTCGAGGCGAAAGGCCGCTTCACGCACTACCTCGAGAACATCCCGACCTACCTGATCACCGCCGAATACCCGGCGTTCCTCGGCGTATCGGCGATCCTCGCGGAGCAACTGTCGAACCGCTCGGGCGGCGCGTCGTCGGCCGTGTTCGAACGGATCCGCCAGATGCGCGACGCGCTGACGCCGGCCGAGCGCCGCGTCGCCGATCTCGCGCTGAACCATCCGCGTTCGATCATCAACGATCCGATCGTCGACATCGCGCGCAAGGCCGACGTGAGCCAGCCGACCGTGATCCGTTTCTGCCGCTCGCTCGGCTGCCAGGGGCTGTCCGACTTCAAGCTGAAGCTCGCCACCGGCCTCACCGGCACGATCCCGATGAGCCACAGCCAGGTGCATCTCGGCGACACGGCCACCGACTTCGGCGCGAAGGTGCTCGACAACACGGTGTCGGCGATCCTCCAGTTGCGCGAGCACCTGAATTTCGAGCATGTCGAGAACGCGATCGAGATCCTGAACGGCGCGCGGCGCATCGAGTTCTACGGGCTCGGCAACTCGAACATCGTCGCGCAGGACGCGCATTACAAGTTCTTCCGCTTCGGGATCCCGACGATCGCGTACGGCGACCTGTACATGCAGGCCGCATCGGCCGCGCTGCTCGGCAAAGGCGACGTGATCGTCGCGGTGTCGAAGTCGGGGCGCGCGCCCGAACTGCTGCGCGTGCTCGACGTCGCGATGCAGGCCGGCGCGAAGGTGATCGCGATCACGTCGAGCAACACGCCGCTCGCGAAGCGCGCGACCGTCGCGCTCGAAACCGACCACATCGAGATGCGCGAGTCGCAGTTGTCGATGATCTCGCGGATCCTGCATCTGCTGATGATCGACATCCTCGCGGTCGGCGTCGCGATCCGCCGTGCGTCGACGAACGGCGAACTGCCCGAGGCCGTCGCGCAGGCGAGGGCACGCGCGAGCGACGACGAAACGGCCGACGTGCTCGACTGGCTGAGCCACGGCGCGTCGCCGGCGGCGAAGGACGTCGCGCGGGATTGACACGGTGCGGCGGCAGCCGCTTCCCGCGTTCGAAACGAAAACGCCACCGGCGCAGCGCGCGCGGTGGCGTTTTTCATGCTGCCGTCAGGCCGCGGATCAGGCGCCCGCCTTGACGGGCCGTCCGTGCCAGCGCAGCACGAGGTAGCGGCCGGCGAAACACAGCACGCCCGAAACGCCGATCGTCACGCCCATCGCGAACGGCGTGCCGTCCGCGAGTGCGCCGATCGCGACGCTCGCGAGCGCGCCGAGCGCCAGCTGCATCGCGCCGAACACGGCCGCCGACGCGCCCGCGTTGTGCGGATAGCGATGCATGAGGTCGGTCGTGCAGTTCGCCGACAGGATCCCGACCACGCCGACGACGAAGAACAGGCACACGACGATCGACCACAACCCGCCCCACCCCGTCAGCGCGACGAGCGCGACCGCGAGCGACGCGATACAGCTCACGAGCGACGCGGCCGCGATGATGCGCAGCGAGCCGAGGCGGCCGACGAGCCGCGTGTTCGCGAAGTTGCCGATCATGATGCCGACGACGTTCAGGCCGAACAGCAGCCCGTAGTGCTGCGGCGACACGTGGAAATACTCGATGTACACGAACGGCGTGGCGGTGATGTACGAGAACATCGACGCGAACGCCATCCCGCCGCACAGCATGTGCCCCCAGGCGACGGGATCGGACAGGATGCGCCCGTACGACGCGAACGACGCGAGCACGGCCGCGCTCTTGCGCCGCTCCTTCGGCCAGGTTTCGGGCACGCGCAGGTACGCGGTCGCCGCGCACACCGCGCCGAACACGGCCAGCACGACGAACACGCCGCGCCAGCCGGAGAAGCGCAGGATCTGCCCGCCGATCAGCGGCGCGAGCAGCGGCCCGACCGCGGTGACGATCGCCACCATCGACAGCACCTTCGCCGCGTCGGTCGGCTCGTGCGCGTCGCGGGCGATCGCACGCGACAGCACCGACGCCGCGCCGGCGCCGAGCGCCTGCAGGAAGCGCACGAGGATCAGCATGTCGATCGACGTCGACACGAAGCAGCCGATGCTCGCGAGCGTGAACAGCGCGATGCCGCCGAGCAGCACGGGGCGGCGGCCCCACGTGTCGGACAGCGGGCCGTACAGCAGCATGCCGATCGAGAAGCCGGCCATGAAGCTCGTCAGCGTGCGCTGCGCGGCGCCGGCGCTGACGGAGAAGCCGTCGGCGATCGACGGCAGGCTCGGCAGGTACATGTCGGTAGCGATCGGCCCGCAGGCGGCGAGCGCGCCGAGCAACAGGATCAGCCGGGCATCGGGCCGGCGTCGGATGACGTGAGACATGGGTATCCGGAATGGAGCCCGCGCGTATCGGCGCGCGCGTGGCGGTGAAGACGGGAGGCCGCGCCGCGAACGGCACGCCCAGGCCCATGATTGTACGCGCAACTTTTTTACGTGCAGGCGGCCGAGTGCGCTGCGTGCCTGAAAGGCTCTGCACGGTACCCGCCGCGCGGGATCGAGCGCCGGATTCGATTAAGCTTGCAGCACCTCCCCCTTCTTGTCTGACCAATACAGCGCACGACCGAACCGATGACCGCTTTCCTGCTGATCTGGAGCCCCAAGAAATGGCCGTGGCCCGAACTGCCCGACATCGCCGCGCGCGTGAAGGCCGGCGAGGCCGTGCATGACGTGTGGGGCTGCGGCTTCGCGCGCGGCATCCTGCCGGGCGACCGCGTGTTCCTGCATCGCGTCGCGAAGGAGCCCAAGGGCGTGTTCGGCTCCGGCTACGTGACGCGCGCGCCGTACGAGGTGCCCGATCCGTCGACGAAGCGCGGCTACCGGCTGTGCATCGACTTCGTGTACGACTGGCTGGTCGACGCGCACCAGGACGTCGTGATCGCGCGCGACGCGCTGCGCGTCCATCCGTATTCGGTGCAGACCTGGGATGCGCAAAGCTCCGGCACGGTGATCAAGCCGATGGTCGAAGGCCCGCTCGAGAAGCGCTGGGTCGAGCTGACCGGCAAACGCAAGCCGCCGCCGTTGCCGTTGCCGGATCGATAACGGGGCTGAATCACCCGCGCTTCGTCCCGGCCCGCGCGATCCCTCGCGCGCCGATACGCCGCAGACCGCGCCGCGGGCCCGCCGCGCGCGTCTCCGGTACAATCGGACGATCGTTCCGCCCAGGCGCCGCGGCCCGTGCACAGGCCCCCGCGCCCTTCTCTCGCAGGTTTCGTCCATGTCCAACAATCAGATCCTCTTCGAACGCGCCCAGAAGACCATTCCCGGCGGCGTCAACTCGCCGGTGCGCGCATTCCGTTCGGTCGGCGGCACGCCGCGCTTCGTCGCACGCGCGCAAGGCCCGTATTTCTGGGATGCCGACGGCAAGCAGTACATCGACTACATCGGCTCGTGGGGCCCGATGATCGTCGGCCACGTCCATCCGGAAGTGCTGTCGGCCGTGCAGAACGTGCTCGCCGACGGCTTCTCGTTCGGCGCGCCGACCGAAGCGGAGATCGAGATCGCCGAGGAAATCTGCAAGCTCGTGCCGTCGATCGAGCAGGTGCGGATGGTGTCGAGCGGCACCGAGGCCACGATGAGCGCGCTGCGTCTCGCGCGCGGCTTCACTGGCCGCAGCCGCATCGTCAAGTTCGAGGGCTGCTACCACGGCCACGCGGACAGCCTGCTCGTGAAGGCCGGCTCGGGCCTGCTGACGTTCGGCAACCCGACGTCGGCCGGCGTGCCCGCCGACATTGCCAAGCACACGACCGTCCTCGAATACAACAACGTCGCCGCGCTCGAAGAAGCGTTCGGCGCGTTCGGCGACGAGATCGCCGCCGTGATCGTCGAACCGGTCGCGGGCAACATGAACCTCGTGCGCGGCACGCCGGAATTCCTGAACGCGCTGCGCGCGCTGTGCACGAAGCACGGCGCCGTGCTGATCTTCGACGAGGTGATGTGCGGGTTCCGCGTCGCGCTCGGCGGCGCGCAGGCCCACTACGGGATCACGGCCGACCTCACCTGCCTCGGCAAGGTGATCGGCGGCGGGATGCCGGCTGCCGCGTTCGGCGGCCGCCGCGACATCATGGCTCACCTCGCGCCGCTCGGCGGCGTCTATCAGGCCGGCACGCTGTCGGGCAACCCGATCGCGGTCGCCGCGGGCCTGAAGACGCTGCAATTGATCCAGGCGCCCGGCTTCTACGATGCGCTCACCGCGCAGACCAAGCGTCTCGCCGACGGCCTCGCGGCCGAAGCGCGTGCGGCCGGCGTGCCGTTCGCGGCCGACTCGATCGGCGCGATGTTCGGCCTCTACTTCGCCGAACGTGTGCCGACCAGCTTCGCCGAAGTGACGAAGAGCGACACCGAGCGCTTCAACCGCTTCTTCCACCTGATGCTCGACGAAGGCGTGTACTTCGCGCCGTCGGCGTATGAAGCCGGCTTCGTGTCGAGCACGCACGACGACGCGGTGATCGACGCGACGCTCGCGGCCGCGCGCCGCGCATTCGCGGCACTCGCTGCCTGACCCGGGTCCGCGCGCATGTTCTCGGATATCGATTTCGCCCACATGCAGCGCGCGCTCGCGCTCGCCGCGCGCGGCATGTATACGACGGCGCCGAACCCGCGTGTCGGCTGCGTGATCGTCAAGGACGGCGACGTGATCGGCGAAGGCTTCACGCAGCCGGCCGGCCAGGATCACGCGGAAGTGCAGGCGCTGAAAGATGCCCGCGCACGCGGCTACGACGTCGCGGGCTCGACCGTCTACGTGACGCTCGAGCCGTGCAGCCACTTCGGCCGCACGCCGCCGTGCGCGAACGCGCTGATCGAAGCGCGCGTCGCGAAAGTGGTCGCCGCGATGGAAGACCCGAACCCGCAGGTGTCGGGGCGCGGCCTCGGCATGCTGCGCGACGCGGGCATCGACGTGCGCTGCGGGCTGCTCGCGCACGAAGCGGGTGAACTGAACGTCGGCTTCGTGTCGCGAATGACGCGCGGCCGCCCGTGGGTGCGGATGAAGACCGCCGCGTCGCTCGACGGCCGCACCGCGCTGCCGTCCGGCGAAAGCCAGTGGATCACCGGCGAGGCCGCGCGCCTCGACGGGCACGCATGGCGTGCGCGCGCCTGCGCGATCCTCACCGGCATCGGTACCGTGCGTGAAGACAACCCGCTGCTGACCGTGCGCGGCATCGACACGCCGCGCCAGCCGCAGCGCATCCTCGTGGACAGCCGCCTCGACCTGCCGCTCGACGCGCGGCTGCTCGAAGGCGCGCCGCTGCTGATCTTCTGCGGCCGGCTCGACGCCGCCGGCGAAGTACGCGCGAACGTGCTGAAGTCCCGTGGCGCGGAAATCGTGCCGATCGCGAATGCGCAAGGCAAGGTCGACCTGCCCGCGATGCTGGCGGCGCTCGGCGCGCGCGGCGTCAACGAGCTGCACGTCGAGGCCGGTCACAAGCTGAACGGCTCGCTGCTGCGCGAGCAGTGCGTCGACGAATTGCTCGTCTACCTCGCGCCGAGCCTGCTGGGCGCCGATGCGGCCGGCATGTTCGACCTCGCCGCGCCAGCGAACCTCGACGCGCGTACGCGGCTGTCGTTCCACGGGTTCGAGCGGGTCGGCGACGATCTGCGGATCCTCGCGCGTTTCGCGCCGGCCGAAGCCGCGCACTGAACGGGATCGATCACGGTCGACGGCGTAAGCCTGACCGTCAGCACGATCGACGATCGCGCGGGCGGCTGCGCGTTCTCGATCAGCCTGCCCCCCATCCCATTTCGCGCCGCGCGTCGCCGGCGAAGCCCCGACGCGTGCGCTCGTCGCGCGCCCACCTGCCCCGACAGCTGGCCGAATGGCCAACGACGCGCACGGGTCATGCCGCTGCGCTAAGATGCGTCGACAGCGGTTCAGGCGCCGCAACGCACGGCGCGGCCGCGTATTGGTCACCCTCTTCCTCAAGGAGTCGTCCCCATGTCCATTTCGATGTATCAGGCCTCGGTGCCTGTCCTGATCCGTGGCCTGACCAATCTTCAGCACATTCTCGGCAAGGCGCAGGCCCATGCGGCCGAGAAGCAGATTGATCCGTCGGTGTTCGTCGGCGCCCGCCTGTACCCGGACATGCTGCCGCTCGTCCGCCAGGTCTACATCGCGACCGACACGGCCAAGGGCTGCGCCGCGCGCCTCGCCGATGTCGAAATCCCGAGCTACCCGGACGTCGAGCAGACCTTCGACGAACTGCACGCCCGCATCCAGAAGACGATCGACTACCTGAAAAGCTTCGACGCCGCGCAGATCGACGGCAGCGAGGCGCGCCAGATCGTGCTGAAGATGCGCGTCGGCCCGATCGAGTTCACCGGCCAGTCGTACCTGCTGAACTTCGTGCTGCCCAATTTCTTCTTCCACGTGACGACCGCGTACGACATCCTGCGCCACAGCGGCGTCGAGCTCGGCAAGCTCGACTACCTGGGCGGGCGCGACCAGCACGCGTGACGCGCGGCCGCCCCGCCAGGCCTGCCGCGCAGGCCGGCCGCAGCGCTTTCCGGAGCGCTCGCCGGGCGCGCGCGGCCCACGCCAGCCGAAACGTCGTCCGGCTGGCGTAAAATACGCACTTTCCTCTTTCACGCCCCCTTATGACGCTCGCCTCCACGCTCGACATCATCGCCGAGCTGAAAGCCGGCCGGATGGTGATCCTGGTCGACGAAGAAGACCGCGAAAACGAGGGCGACCTCGTGATCGCCGCCGAATTCGTCACGCCGGAAGCGATCAACTTCATGGCCAAGTACGGCCGCGGCCTGGTTTGTCTGACGTTGACGCAGGAACGCTGCAAGCAGCTGCACCTGCCGCTGATGACCTACCGCAACGGCACGCAGTACGGCACCGCGTTCACGGTCAGCATCGAAGCGGCCGAAGGCGTGACGACCGGCATCTCGGCCGCCGACCGTGCGCACACGATCGCCACGGCGGTCGCGCATGACGTGCGCCCCGAGCACATCGTGCAGCCGGGCCACGTGTTCCCGATCATGGCGCAGCCGGGCGGCGTGCTCGTGCGCGCGGGCCACACCGAGGCCGGTTGCGACTTCACCGCGCTGGCGGGCCTCACGCCGGCCGCGGTGATCTGCGAAATCATCAAGGACGACGGCACGATGGCGCGCCTGCCCGACCTGATCGAGTTCGCGCAGGAACACAACCTGAAGATCGGCACGATCGCCGACCTGATCCAGTACCGCAGCCGCACCGAATCGATCATCGAGCGGATCGCCGAGCGCACGATGCAGACCGCGCACGGCACGTTCCGCGCGGTGCTGTACCGCGACCAGCCGAGCGGCTCGCCGCACATCGCGCTGGTGCGCGGCACGCCGTCGCCGGACGTCGATACGCCGGTGCGCGTGCACGAGCCGCTGTCGGTGCTCGACCTGCTCGAGACGGGCGTGTCGACGCACTCGTGGACGCTCGACGCCGCGATGCGCGAGATCGCGGAGCGCGACCTCGGCGTGATCGTGCTGCTCAACTGCGGCGACACGAAGGAACACCTGATCGACGTCTTCAAGGCGTTCGACGAGGAAGAAAAGGCCGCTGTGCTCAAGCGCCGGCCGGTTGATTTCAAGACGTTCGGCATCGGCGCGCAGATCCTGCGCGATGTCGGGGTCAGCAAGATGCAGGTGCTGTCGAATCCGCGCAAGCTGGGCAGCATGTCCGGCTACGGCCTGGAAGTCACGGGCTTCATTCCGATGCCCGGCGGCGAAGCCAAGTCCTGCCCGGCGTCCAACGCGTAACCCGCCACGGCGCTTTCGCCCTATAACCGTTCATCCACACCACGGACAAGATCATGGAAATCGGACAATACCAACCGAATCTCGAAGGCGACGGCCTGCGTATCGGCATCGTGCAATCGCGCTTCAACGAGCCCGTGTGCAACGGCCTCGCCGACGCGTGCGTCGAGGAACTGGAACGCCTCGGCGTCACCGGTGAAGACGTGCTGCTCGTGTCGGTGCCCGGCGCGCTGGAAATCCCGCTCGCGCTGCAGAAGCTCGCGGAAAGCGGCCAGTTCGACGCGCTGATCGCGCTCGGCGCGGTGATCCGCGGCGAGACCTACCACTTCGAACTCGTGTCGAACGAGAGCGGCGCGGGCATCACCCGCATCGGCCTCGACTTCAACCTGCCCATCGCGAACGCGGTCCTGACCACCGAAAATGACGAGCAGGCCGTCGCGCGCATGACCGAAAAGGGTCGTGACGCCGCACGCGTCGCCGTCGAGATGGCCAACCTGACGATGGCCCTCGACCAGCTCGGCGATGACGACGAGGACGAAGAAGAGGAAGACGACGAAGAGGAGCGCGCATGAAGAAGAGCGCCCGCCGACAATCGCGCGAGCTGGCGACGCAGGGGCTGTACCAGTGGCTGCTGTCGAACGCATCCTCCGGCGAGATCGACGCGCAACTGCGCGGCGCGCTCGGATACGACAAGGCCGACAAGGAGCTGCTCGACGCGATCCTGCACGGCGTGATCCGCGAGCACGCCACGCTCGTCGAAGCGCTGACGCCGTCGCTCGACCGCCCGATCGACCAGTTGTCGCCCGTCGAACGCGCCGTGCTGCTGATCGCCACGTTCGAACTCACGCACCACGTCGAAACGCCGTATCGCGTGATCATCAACGAAGCTGTCGAACTCGCGAAGACGTTCGGCGGCTCCGACGGCTACAAGTACGTGAACGGCGTGCTCGACAAGCTCGCCGCGAAGCTGCGCCCCGCCGAAACGCAGGCGCGCCGCAACGGCTGAACCCGTTGGTCCGGAACGGGCGCGCATGCGCCCGTTTTTTCTTTTGCCCCGCCCCCCTCGCCCTGCCCGCCCGATGAATACCGCCACCGATTCGCTCGTCAGACTCGCCGCACGCGTCGACGCGATCCAGCCTTTCTACGTGATGGAACTGATGAAGGAGGCACAGCGTCTCGAGTCCTCCGGGCGCGATGTTATCCACATGGGCATCGGCGAGCCGGATTTCACTGCGCCGGAGCCGGTCGTCGAAGCGGCCGCGGCCGCGCTGCGCCGTGGCGTCACCCAGTATACGAGCGCGCTCGGCATCGCACCGCTGCGCGAGGCGATCGCCGCGCACTATGCACGCGCGTACGGCCTCACGATCAGTCCGGAACGGATCGTCGTGACGGCCGGCGCGTCGGCCGCGCTGCTGCTCGCGTGCCTCGCGCTCGTCGGGCGTGACGACGAGGTGCTGATGCCCGACCCGTCGTATCCGTGCAACCGGCACTTCGTCGCCGCGGCCGAAGGCCGCGCGGTGCTCGTGCCGAGCGGCCCGGATGCGCGCTTCCAGCTCACCGAGGACGACGTCCGCACACGCTGGGGCGACCGAACGCGCGGCGTGCTGCTCGCGTCGCCGTCGAACCCGACCGGCACGTCGCTCGAGCCGGACGAGCTGAAACGGATCGTCGAAGCCGTGCGCGCACGCGGCGGCTTCACGATCGTCGACGAGATCTACCAGGGGCTCAGCTACGACGCAGCGCCCGTGTCGGCGCTGTCGTTCGGCGACGACGTCGTCACCGTGAACAGCTTCTCCAAGTATTTCAGCATGACGGGCTGGCGGCTCGGCTGGCTGGTGGTGCCGCCCGCGCTGGTCGGCACGTTCGAGAAGCTGGCGCAGAACCTGTTCATCTGCCCGTCCGCGCTCGCGCAGCACGCGGCGCTCGCGTGCTTCGAGCCGGCCGCGCTCGACATCTACGAAGCGCGCCGGCTCGAATTCAAGCGCCGCCGCGATTTCATCGCACCGGCGCTCGAACGGCTCGGCTTCACGGTGCCCGTGATGCCGGACGGCGCGTTCTACGTGTATGCGCACTGCGGCGGCGTCGCCCACCCGGCGGCCGGCGACAGCGCCGCGCTCACGACGGCGATGCTGCACGACGCGGGCGTCGTGCTGGTGCCCGGCATGGACTTCGGCGTCCATGCGCCGCGTGACTATATCCGCCTGTCCTATGCGACGGCCTACTCGCGGCTCGAGGAAGCGGTCGATCGGCTCGCGACGCTGTTCCGGCAGCACTGACACGCGGCCGGTGCCGCGGCCATTCCGCACCCCGCAAAAGCAAAAAGGCACCCGATCCGGGTGCCTTTTTCATGTCCTGCTGGCTGGAGCCGTGCGCAAGTTATGCGCCAAGCTCCGGACGATCGCCGTGCGACTGCTTCGCGGTATCGACGCTCGCGTCGTCCTGCGACGTGGCTTCCTTCGATGCCGCCGACTTCGCCGACGTCTCGAGCGTCGCATGCACGCGCTTCGCGCCGCCTGCGGCTGCCGTCACGGCGGCCGCCGTGACGATCGGCTTCGCCGGCGCCTGCGGCGCATTGACCGGCACGCTACGACCCCGCGCGACGTCACGCAGGCGACCGCGCTCGGCCATCACCTTCGAACCGTAGCCGTTGTCGTCGGGGTTCGTCGAGCCGTTGTACAGGCGCAGGCCGTTCGCAAGCGAGCCGCCGCGTGCGATGCAGTCCTTCAGCACGAGCGCGCCGACCTGGAGGTTCGCGAGCGGCTGCAGTGCGGTATCGGTGCCGCCGAAATACTCGAACTTGTCGGAATGGACCTTCGACATGACCTGCATCAGGCCCTTCGCGCCGACGCCGCTTTCGGCGTACGGGTTGAAGCCCGATTCGATCGCCATCACGGACAGCAGCAGCAGCGGATCGAGGCCGACGTCACGGCCGGTCTGGAACGCAGCCTTGACGAGCTGGCCAAGCGGCTCCTGCGCGACGCGGTAACGGCGCGACAGGTAGGTCGCGACGAGTGCCTGTTCGCGATTCGATGCGAGCGCACGGTCGTCACGCGCATCGGCCGCCACGCGCTGGGTCGGGATCAGCTTCGCCAGCGCGACGGGCGACGGGCCGTTGCGGGCCGGATCGGACGCATCGCCCTGCGCGGCGGCGGCTTCCGGTGCGACGTCGAGGCCAACCGCAAGTGCGTCCGTCTCGGGGCTGTTCTCTTCCTGCTGCGGCTGCGCGCCGGCGGGCGCGAAGTTCGGCAGCGGGTGGCCGGTCAGCAGACGGGCCGGGCCGGCTTGCACGGCGGCGGATACGACCGGCATCAGCTTCGCGGCGAGCGTGCCGCGGACGGTTGGCAGCAGCCACAGTGCAAGCGCAACTGCGACGGCGAGACAGCCGACAACGCTGAATAGATGGTGACTGACACGCGTCCCGCGACGCAGCATGCTGCGCACGAATTGCGCATGCTGCTCACTAGGACGCCACGATAACCAAGCGTTCATTCAGATCATCTCCCATGAACATGACTCGTGCGGCTCGCTCAGCTCGATGGCGAGACAGGTAACGCGCCGCGGAATCACGACGCCGCACGCTTTGGTTGGGGCGTGCAGACATCGGGGAAACGGTATAAGTACCGTTCGAGGCCACGGTGTAAGAGGGCCGGCACCTTCGCACATTGGGCGAGGCGGGCATACGCGGTGGCACCCACGCAAAAAACCAGCGTCTGGTGGCGCTGGCCGGGACTACGACTAAGGCCGTCGGATACGCCGTGCAGGATTCGGCGGACGGTGACGCGCTGCGTCAAAGATCGGTGATTGGCGGCTCGAAGCCTTTTACCCTGCAGCCAATGTGAGCGGATTCTAGCAGGGTTTTATAGATCGTCAACACTATAAAACATTGAAATCATAACAAAAAGTAATTTACCGGCACGCTTCAGAACGCAATCCCCGTGCCGTAGGGGGTTTGCGCGCGGTCGACTTTTTTCTCCGCCGGGCGGGCATGCGGCCGCGCGGGTAAAATCGTCGGTCGATTCGGGGTCGCAGCCGGCCGCTGCGCCCACCCATCGCTGCCCGCCTGGCGGGTGGCCCGGACCATCTTCATGAAATACAAAGACTTACGCGATTTCATTCAGCGCCTCGAGGCGCTCGGCGAACTGCGGCGCGTCACGCAGCCCGTGTCGCCCGTGCTCGAAATGACCGAGCTGTGCGACCGCGTGCTGCGCGCCGGCGGCCCTGCGCTGCTGTTCAACGCGCCGACCGGCTACGACTTCCCCGTGCTCGGCAACCTGTTCGGCACGCCGCGCCGCGTCGCGCTCGGCATGGGCGTCGATGCGGGCGACGACGCCGCGCTCGATTCGCTGCGCGATCTCGGGCGCCTGCTGTCCGCGTTGAAGGAACCCGATCCGCCGAAGAGCCTGAAGGACGCCGGCAAGCTGCTGTCGCTCGCGAAGGCCGTGTGGGACATGGCGCCGAAATCGGTGTCGTCGCCGCCGTGCCAGGAGATCGTCTGGGAAGGCGCCGACGTCGACCTGAACCGGCTGCCGATCCAGACCTGCTGGCCCGGCGACGCCGGGCCGCTCGTCACGTGGGGCCTGACGGTCACGCGCGGGCCGAACAAGTCGCGGCAGAACCTCGGGATCTACCGTCAGCAACTGATCGGCCGTAACAAGCTGATCATGCGCTGGCTCGCGCATCGCGGCGGCGCGCTCGACTTCCGCGAATTCGCGCTGCAGAACCCCGGCAAGCCATATCCGGTCGCGGTCGTGCTCGGCGCCGATCCGGCCACGACGCTCGGCGCGGTGACGCCGGTGCCCGATTCGCTGTCCGAATACCAGTTCGCCGGCCTGCTGCGCGGCAGCCGCACGGAGCTCGCGAAGTGCCTGACGCCCGGCGTCGACACGCTGCAGGTGCCCGCACGCGCGGAGATCGTGCTCGAAGGCTTCATTTATCCGCAGGAAGGTACCCCTGCCCCGGCTCCGGCCGGCGCACCGCCGCGCCCGGCCGGCAATGCATCCGCCAAGTACGAGCACGCGCTCGAAGGCCCGTACGGCGACCACACCGGCTATTACAACGAGCAGGAGTGGTTCCCGGTGTTCACCGTCGAGCGCATCACGATGCGCCGCGACGCGATCTACCACTCGACCTACACGGGCAAGCCGCCTGACGAGCCGGCAGTGCTCGGCGTCGCGCTCAATGAGGTGTTCGTGCCGCTGCTGCAGAAGCAGTTCACCGAGATCACCGACTTCTACCTGCCGCCCGAAGGCTGCAGCTACCGGATGGCGATCGTCCAGATGAAGAAGAGCTACGCGGGCCACGCGAAGCGCGTGATGTTCGGCGTGTGGAGCTTCCTGCGGCAGTTCATGTATACGAAGTTCATCGTGGTCGTCGACGAGGACGTGAACATCCGCGACTGGAAGGAAGTGATCTGGGCGATCACGACGCGCGTCGACCCCGTGCGCGACACCGTGATGGTCGACAGCACGCCGATCGACTATCTCGATTTCGCGTCGCCGGTGGCCGGCCTCGGTTCGAAGATGGGCCTCGACGCGACCAACAAGTGGCCCGGCGAGACCAGCCGCGAATGGGGCCGCCCGATCGAAATGGATGCGGCCGTGAAGGCGCGCGTCGACCGGCTCTGGCAGGAGATCGGTCTCTGACGCCATGCGGCCGGCGCCTGCCGGCCCGTGGATTGCCATCGCGACAAGAACGACGAAGATGACCTTTCCGCCCGCCTCCATGCTGTCCGACGGCTTCTTTCTGTCGCTGTCGCTGTGCCTCGACATCGGCCTGGTCAATGTCGCGATGTTGTCGCTGACGCTGTCGCACGGCTTCCGGCCGGGCTTCTGGCTCGGCATCGGCTCGTGCGTCGGCGATCTCGTCTATGCGGCGCTCGCGCTCGCGGGAATGGCCGTGCTGCTGCAGTTCGAGCCGGTGCGCTGGATCGTGTGGATCGGCGGCGGCGCCGTGCTGCTGTTCCTCACGTGGAAGATGGCGCGTGAAGCGCTCACGCCGGCCAGGGCGGCCGGCGACGATGCCGAGGACACGCCGCCGCCGCGCGCCAGCGCGCGGCGCAGTTTCTTGCGCGGGATGCTGCTCGCGATGTCGTCGCCGAGCGCGATCCTGTGGTTCGCGGCGGTCGGCGGCGCGCTGATCGCGAAAGCCGGCGCGACCACGCCGGCCACCGCGTCGGTGTTCCTGTCGGGCTTTTTCCTCGGCGGCCTCGCGTGGACACTCTTCATGTGCACGCTCGCGAGCCAGGGCCGCAAGCGCGCGGGCACCGGGCTGATGCGCGCGTGTCATGTCGCGTCGGCGCTGCTGTTCGCGTATTTCTCGTACAGCGTGATCGTCGGCGGCTACCGCGATCTGATCGTGCACGCGGTGTAATCGGAGTCGGCCCGCGCGAGCCGCTCACCGAGGTCGAACGGCGGCTCCCCAGAAAAAACGGCGCAGCGCCCCTCGCGGGACGTTGCGCCGTTTTGCCACGCGCGGCCAGGCCGCGCGGCACGAATCAGCGACGCCAGTAGCCGTGATGGCCCCAGCCGCCGTAACCGTGACGCCAGTATGGACGGCCGTAGTAACCACCATAGCCGCCGACGACCACGGCGGGCGGCGGCGCATAGTAGGCCGGCGCCGGTGCGTAATAGACGGGCGGAGGCGGCGGCGCGTAGTACACGGGCGGCGGCGGTGCATAGACGGGATACGCGGGCGCGACCGGGATACCGATGCCGACCCCGATCGACACGTGAGCCTGCGCAACGCTTGCGGCACCCAGGCCCAGCGCGGCGGCGGCGATGAACGGAATGAGCTTTTTCACTTCGATTCTCCTGCTGGAGCGGTAATTTATGCGCCCCTGTCGGCAACGGCGGGCGTGCACGTCGCATGGAAGCAATGTAGCGAAAACCCGCCCCTCGCGTGTCGTGCATTTGTTGCAAATTGCAATTGCACGCGGGCAAGGCCGCCGTGCGGCATGGCTCGCGGCGCCTGCGGCGCCCCATGCCGGTCGCGCGATTCCGTCCGACGAGTCGGGTCGCAACATCATCGCCGGTCAGTCTTACCGGATACGGCGCACGCAGCGGGCACGCAACCGTAATGAACGATTACAAATTTGAGACAAGATGCCGACATTTCAAGCCGGATACGGGGGCGATATGTTTCGGGGTCGGGTTCGACGGTGTGCCGGGCGGTGCAACACTTGCCGATATAGCGCGCATACCGTTAAACCAGCCACGTGCCCGCATAGAAACTGCCCTTTCGCGGCCCGGCTGTCATTCCTGCGATACTGGCGGCTGCTTCGTTTTCGCTTACACCCGCCGCCATGTCCGTTCCCGACACACCCCGCCTCGGCTTTATCGGCGCCGGCCGTCTCGCGCGCTGCGTCGCGCAGCGCTTCGCGCAGGCCGGCTTTCCGGTCGTCGCGGTCGCGAGCCGTACGCCCGCGTCGGCGGCGGCGCTCGCCGCGCGCCTCGACGGCTGCCAGGCTGTCGACACCCCGCAGCAGGTTGCCGACGCCGCCGACCTGATCTTCCTGACCGTGCCTGACGACCACCTCGCGTCGGCCGCCGCGACGCTGCGCCTCGACGCGTCGCGCGCCGCGCAGCAGGCCGTCGTTCACTGCAGCGGCGCGTCGGCGGTCGCCCTGCTCGATCCGGCGAAGCGGCAAGGCGCAGCCACCGGCGGTTTCCATCCGCTATATCTGTTCGGCGGCACCGACGCCGACCTCGCCCGCATCGACGGCTGCTCGGTCACGATCGAAGCCGACGGCGCGTTGCACGCGACGCTGCTGCGACTTGCTGCCGCACTCGGCTGCCATCCGCTGTCGATTCCGGCCGGCGGCCGGATGCTCTATCACGCAGCCGCGCACTACGCGGCGAGCTTCGCGCTGTGCGGGCTGGCGGAAGCGGTCGAGCTGTGGCGCGGCCTCGGTTTCGACGAAGACGCCGCGCTGCGCGCGCTGCTGCCGATGCTGGCCGGCACGATCGAAACCGCGCGCGACAAGGGGCTCGCGAACGCGCTCTCCGGCCCGGTATCGCGCGGCGACACGGGCATCGTCGAACGCCAGTTGGCACTGCTTGAAACGCGCGGCGGCGATCATGCGACGCTGTACGCGCTGCTGACCCGCCGCGCGATCGCGCTCGCGGCGCAGCGCGCCACGCCGCCGGCATCGCTGCCGGCCCTCGCCGAAGCCGTCGAAACGTCGCTCGCGCGCACCGCCGCACACCCCTCCCCGTCGCAAGACGAGGCGTGATAATGTGTCGGCCGATGCGCCGCCATCCGGCGTTGGCGGCCGCACGCTACTGACTAAAAAGGATGCCAACGATGTTCGGCGAGATCGCCCGTTTTCTGCTCAATACCGTCTTCACGCTGTTCGGCGCCGCGCTGATCCTGCGCGTCTGGATGCAGGCCGTCCGCGTGCCACCGTACAACCCCGTCACGCAGGCCGTGCTGCAGGCGACCAACTGGCTCGTGCTGCCGCTGCGTCGCGTCATCGCGGGCGTGCGCGGCATCGACTGGGCCAGCGTCGTCGCCGCGCTGCTCACCGCGCTCGTCTACGTCGTGCTGATGGTCGTGATGGCCGGCTTCGATCCGGCCGCGGTGATCGCGACGCTCGTCGTGGTCGCGCTGCTCACCGTCGTGAAGTGGGCGCTCAATCTCGTGATCTGGATGACGATCCTGATGGCGCTGCTGTCGTGGCTCAACCCGCGCTCGCCGGCGATGCCGATCCTCTACCAGCTCACCGCGCCGTTCCTGAACCCGCTGCGCCGCATCATCCCGAATCTCGGCGGCATCGACCTGTCGCCGATCCTGCTGTTCGTGATCGTGCAGGTGCTGCTGATGATCGTCACGCGCGCCGCCGTGTCGCTGACGATGTTCGGCATCTGACGCTAACGCCAACGTCGCCCCCTACGCCGCCGGCCCCTGTGCCGGCGGTCCGCCGAGCGTGTCGATCACGCCGAAACGCGCCGGCATCATCGCGTAGCACACCCGCACCTTCTCGTGCGACAGCCGCTCGAGCAAGCGCTGCGCCTCGTCCTCGGTGACGATGAATTCGATCTCGATCGCGAGCGACCCCTGCAGTTCGAAGAAGCGGTCCTCATGCAGCACGCGATGCTGGCCGAACCCGGCCATCGCGCGAAACGCGGAACCGCCCGCGACGCCCATCCGGTTCGCTTCCTCCAGTAGCCATTCCCACAGCGGTTTCCAGTGCAGCCGATGCTTCTCGTGCACATAGAAGCGCAGGAAGATCTTGTCCATCGCACCCTCCGATGGCGGCACGCTCAGGCCGCCGCGAGCCACGCGCGCGCGGTCCACATGCCGAGCGCGGTCAGCGCGAACGATCCAGTCAAGTGTAGGGCAGCCACCGTAAACGCCCATCCGAATTCGCCCTGCACCGCGTGCGTCATCACTTCTACCGAATAGGTCGAGAACGTCGTGAGGCCGCCGAGAAAGCCCGTGATCACGAACAGCCGCCACTCGGGCGGCAGCCCGACGCGGGTCGTGAACACGACGGCGGCGATACCGATCACGTAGCCGCCGATCAGGTTCGCGGCGAGCGTGCCGAGCGGCACGGCGGGAAAGAATTCGTTGAGCGCGAGACTCAGGAACCAGCGCAGCAACGCGCCGAGCCCGGCGCCGACGAAGATCGCGACGATCGAATAGAACAAGGGCACTCCTCACTGGCGCCGCCGCGCAGCGGACGCGGCCTACGCTGAACTGTATGCGGAATCGCGCGACGGCGGCAATGCCGCGGGCCGGGCCGGCTCGCACCGGATCGTGTCGCGACTGCTCGCGGTTTTACGTTATTTTCGCGTGCGCGACTGAATCTGCATTTCCGAATAATTACATCCGACATTACAAATCAATTCCGAAAAGAACGATTATTTATCAGATTTTTAAAGTCAGAAACGTAATCCGATCCGGCCGCAGGTCAATCCTGAAAATCCAGCTTCTACGCAGGTTTCACGTATTTACCCTCATCAGACATTCCCGTATCCGGCCGATATTCGATTCAATTGACTCCGTCGATTTCGTAAAATTGTTTCGCCACTTCACTCCATCGACATGGAGACTCTAAAAATGAACGATACCCGCCTGCCATCCATGTTGATACCGGCGCTGTGCGCGTCGCTGCTCGCATCGAGTGTCGCGCTCGCCGACGGCAACGGGCCACCGTCCTACGTCGAGGGCAACCGCGCACCGAAAGGATTCGCCCGCCCGCCGTTCCACACCAAGCCCCGTGCGAGCACGGCCACCATCGCCGGCCTCACGCCCGCGCTCACGCGGCACGCGTACGGATTCGATTCGATCGCCAACCAGGGCGACGGGATGACCGTCGCGATCGTCGACGCATACGACGACCCGAAGATCGAGTCCGATCTCGGCGTGTTCAGCAACGCGTTCTCGCTGCCGGCCTGCACGTCGTCGAACGGCTGTTTCACCAAGGTGTACGCACACGGCGCTCGGCCGAAAACCGATTCGGGCTGGTCGCTCGAGATATCGCTCGACGTCGAATGGGTGCATGCGATCGCGCCGAAGGCGAAGATCGTGCTCGTCGAGGCCGCTTCGGCCAGCTTCAACGACCTGCTCGCCGCGGTCGACGTCGCGGTCAAGCGCGGCGCGTCGGTCGTGTCGATGAGTTTCGGCGGCAACGAATTCAGCACCGAGACCGGCTTCGACAGCCACTTCAACGTCGCGGGCGTCACGTTCGTCGCGTCGTCCGGCGACAGCGGCACCGGAACCGAATACCCGGCCGCGTCGCCCTATGTCGTGTCGGTCGGCGGCACGACGCTGTCGTCCGATGCGGCCGGCAACTATGTCGGCGAAGCCGCATGGAGCGGCAGCGGCGGCGGCGTGAGCACGACCGAGGCCGAGCCGGCCGGCCAGACGGCATGGCCGATTCCGGTGGCCGGCAAACGCGGCATACCCGACGTCAGCTACGATGCGAATCCGTCCAGCGGTTTCGCCGTGTACGACTCGGTCACCTATCAGGGGCAGGCCGGCTGGTTCCAGGTCGGCGGTACGAGCGCGGGCGCGCCGCAATGGTCGGCGCTCGTCGCGATCGCGAATTCGCTGCGCACGGCGGCCGGCAAGAAGTCGTTGAGCGGCACCTACGACGCGCTTTATACGGTCGGTAAAACCGCATACGGCAGCGATTTTCATGACGTGACGACCGGGTCCAACGGCAATTGCGGCAGCATCTGCAGCGCGGCGGGCGGCTACGACTACGTGACGGGCCTCGGTTCGCCCGTCGCGCCGGCCCTCGTGCAGGCGCTCGTCGCCCGGCCGTAACCGCGCGATCGGCGCCGGTCGGCGCGTGGCGCGGCGCTCAGCCGCCGTGCCACGCGCGATCGAGCGCGGTCAACGTCGCCAGCGCGCCGCCCTTCAAGCCGATCACGTCCGCGCGGCGCGCATGCGCTTCGCGTGCGTTGATGCGGATCACGTCGGCGCCGAGCCGTTCGCTCAACAGGCGCACGGTCGGGATCGCGGTGCCCGCGCCGATCTCGACCACGGCGACGCGCCCGGCTCGCGCGAGCCAGTCTTCCAGCACACGCTCCTGCGCGTCGTAGCGCGCCCCGAGCCAGCCGGTGTCGCCGAACATCAGGATGTTCGGCCGCGCGAGGCCGCCGCAGTGCGGACAGCGCGGCATGTCGCCGACCAGACGGCACGTCGCCTCGTCTACATCGGGCACGAACGGCGCCGCATCCCATGTATCGTCCGTGCACGGCCGCAGGCACTGCATCGCGTGGATCGAGCCGTGGATCTCGACGATCCGCGCCGGATCGAAGCCGGCTTTCTGGAACTGGCCGTCGACGTTGCTCGTCAGCACGAAGCCGCCGTTCGGCATCGCGTCGATCCAGCGGCGCAGGATCGCGAAGCCCGCATGCGGCTCCGTCGCGCGGTAAAGCGCGAGACGGTGCCCGTAGAAGCCCCACGCGAGCGGCGCGCGCGCACGGAATGCGTGCGGCGAGGCGATCTCGTGGAATTCGAAACGCTCGTGGCGCAGCGCCGGATACGCACGCCAGAAGCCGTCCGTGCCACGAAAATCGGGCAGCCCGGAATCGACGCCGATACCGGCGCCGGCCGTCACGAGCAAGGCATCGGCACGCGCGAGCGCGGCGACGGCGGAAGCGACGAGATCGGCGGGCAGTTGCGCGGCGGCGGCGGCAGCGGTGGCGTCAGCGGAATCGGAGAACGGCATGATGGGGCGGCGGTAGCGTCGGGCGGTGCGCGGGTGGCGTCGCGATCATACGCCGGTTCGCGTGCGGGGCGGCATGCGCAATGCAACGGCTTGACCCGATGCTCGCCCGGCCGCGAGGGATGCAGTCAGCCGGCCGATGCCGGGAGCGGCCGGCGGTGCTCCGGCTGGCCGCCTCCCCGCCTGGTCAGCGATCCGAATCGTCCTGCGCGACCGGCATGTCGTCGGCCGCGAAATAGACCGGCTTGCCGAGCTGCCGGGCAAGACCGACGTCCATGTCCGCCCCGCGCGACGCGCCGTCGATGCGCAGCACCGCATCGCAGCGCCGCAGCAACCGGTGCGCGGCCGGATACAAGAACGTCTCGCTGATCGCGTCGCCGACCTGCCGCGACCCGGCCGCGACGGCGAGCGGCAACGACACCCATTCACCGATCATCGGCACGTGTCCGCGACGATACACGGCAAGCGCCGCCTCCTCCAGGCGGTGCAGGTTCGCGGCGATGCGCGCGGGGTCGCCGTCCGTGCCGCTGCGATAGGGGCCGGCGACCAGCACGAGCAGCGGCGTCATGCCGTGCGCGCGCCGGCGGTTTCCCGCAGCGCGACGTACTGGAGCAGCATGATCGTCTTCGCATCGACGATCTCGCCGCGCTCGATCGCGTCCAGCGCCGCCTGGAGCGGCATCTCGACGACCTCGAGATCCTCGCCCTCTTCCGCGACGCCGCCGCCGTCGCCGGTGCGCAGCGACGCATCGTATTCGCCGACGAAGAAATGCAGCTTCTCCGTCACCGAGCCGGGGCTCATGAATGCCTCGAACACTTTGCGCACGCCGCGCACGCGATAGCCGGTTTCCTCCTCGGCCTCCGCGCGGATGCGGGCTTCGGGCGTCGCGTCGTCGAGCAGGCCGGCGGCGGCCTCGAGCAGCATGCCGTCATGCCCGCTGACGAACGCCGGCATCCGGAACTGCCGCGTCAGCAGCACGTCGCCCGTCCCGGCATTGCGCAGCAGGATCGTCGCGCCATGGCCGCGATCGTAGGTCTCGCGGCTCAGGCGCTGCCACGTTCCGTCGCGGCGCAGGAAATCGAACGTCACCTTCTTCAGCACATACCAGTCATCGGACAGCACCGTCGTATCGACGATGCGGACACGGTCCCGCGTTGCAGCCATCCCAGCCTCCGGTTCGACAAAAGACGGCGCTCATGGTAACGTGCATATTCGTGCAACTTCAAGAAAATTCGTGCAAACACGATGCTGACGACACAACGCAAGAAAGCGATCCTCGACGCACTCGCGCGCGACGGCCAGGTGCTGGCGGTCGAGCTGAGCGCGCAATTCGGTGTGTCCGAAGACACGGTCCGCCGCGACCTGCGGGAGCTCGCGTCCGAGGGGCTGCTGCAGCGTGTGCATGGCGGCGCGCTGCCGGCGTCGCCGGCCGTCGCGCCTTTCGCGCAGCGCGAGGCGCTCGAGACGGCAGAGAAGCGGCGCATCGCGCGGCGGGCCACGGAGATGATCGCGCCCGGGCAGGTGGCGATCGTCGACGGCGGCACGACCTCGGCGCTGCTCGTCAGCCAGTTGCCGGCCGACCTGCGCGCGACGATCGTCACGCACAGCCCGAGTGTCGCGGTGGCGCTCGCCGCGCATCCGTCGATCGACGTGATCCTGATCGGCGGGCGGCTCTACAAGCATTCGATCGTGGCCGTCGGCGCGGTGGCGATGGAGGGCATCGCGCGCATCCATGCGGACCTGTACTTCATGGGCGTCACGGGCGTGCATCCGGTCGCGGGGCTCAGCACCGGCGATTTCGAGGAAGCGGCGATCAAGCGCGCGCTGGCCGAACGCGCGGCCGAGACGGTCGTGCTCGCGTCGCAGTCGAAGCTGCGCGCGGCGTCGCAGTTCGTGATTGGCGAAATTACGCTGGCGCACACCGTCGTGGTCGAAAAGGAAACCGACGCCGCGCTGACGAAGCCGATCGAGGCGGCGGGGGTGACGGTCGTGCGCGCGTAGCGGCGACGGGATGCACCCGCGAGGGCGTTGCGGATCACGCTGACGCATACCGTGGCGGTCGAAAAGGAAACCGACGCCACGTTGACGAAGCAGATCAAGGCGGCAGGGGTGACGGTCGTACGCGTGTAGCGGCGACGGGGTGCGTCCGCGAGAGATTTGCGGATTTGCGGATTTGCGGATTTGCGGATTTGCCGGGTGTGCCCGAACACGCCCGTCAACTCGGCCACGGGCTTTCATCGTGGCGCCGCCGAGCCCCTGTCAGCGTGCTGACAGGGTTCGCTTGCTAACATGAGCGACCGCCCAACCGCCACGCGCCGCCCACCCGATGCCCCCGCCCTCCTCCGCCCCGTCGTCGGCACCGCCTGCAGGCAACGCGCCGCCGCCCGGCGTCCTCGCGCTGTTCATTGCGTTCTCGCAGATCGGCTTGACCAGCTTCGGCGGCGGGCTCAGCGGGCGAATGATGCGCGACTTCGTCTACGAGCGGCGCTGGCTCGACGAGGAGGCATTCCTCAACGGCCTCGCGCTGTCGCAGGCACTGCCGGGCGTCAACGTGAAGAACCTCGCGATCTGGATCGGCTACCGGCTCGCCGGATGGCGCGGCGCGGTGGCCGGCTTCACCGGCATCATCGCGCCGCCCGCCGTGCTGATCGTGCTGTTCGGCATCGCGTTCTCGACCCTCACGCGCTTTCCGCTCACGCATGTCGCGCTCGCCGGCGCGGCGGCCGCGGCCATCGGGCTGTCGATCTCGATGGCGATCACCGCCGTGCGCCGGCTGCCGCGTCGCGCGCTGCCGTTCGCGGTGATGGCGCTCACGTTCATATCGGTCGCCGTGCTGCACTGGCCGCTCGTGTGGACCGTGCTGGTGGGCGGCACGCTGAGCGTCGCGCTCGAATACCGCCGCGCGGCCGCGACGCCTCCCGGGAGCGACACGCGATGACCGCATCGCAACGCTACGCCGCGCTGTTCGGCGTGTTCGCGCCGCTGTCGATCGCGACGATCGGCGGCGGGCAGGCGATCATCGCCGACATCCAGCGGCAGGTCGTCGACGTGCATCACTGGATGACCGCCACGCAATTCGTGAACGACTTCGCGATCGCGCGGATGGCGCCGGGCCCCGGCTCGCTGCTCGCAACATTGATCGGCTGGCAGGTGGCCGGCTTCTGGGGCGCGGCGATCGCGACGCTCGCGCTGTTCGGCCCGACCGCGTTCCTGATCTACGGCGTCGCGCATCTGTGGCGGCGGCACCAGGGCGCGCGCTGGCAGATCGCGCTCGAGGCCGGCCTGCGCCCGGTCGCGGCGGGCATGATCCTCGCGTCGGTGTGGGTGCTGCTGCAGGCGCTCGACGGCGGCTGGGCCGCGCGCGCGATCGCGGTTGCGTCGACGCTGTGCGTGATTTACACGCGCATTCACGCGCTGCTGCTGATCACGATCGGCGCGCTGTTGCTCGTCGGCGTGCACGCGCTCGGCATGTGATGCACGGCGACGCGGCACGCGACGGCGGCCGCGAATGGCGCAACCGATACCCGCACAACGACACGAGCACGTCCGCACGCGTTTCACCGCTTGCGCGCCCCGCTCGCACAACCCATCTCCTAGACGCCGCGAAACACCGGCGCGCGGCGTTCCGAAAACGCACGCAGCCCTTCGTCGAAATCCGCGCCTTCGCACGCTTGCCGGCGCAGCTCGGCAATCCGTTCGAACGCATCGGCCGGCAATGGCCGCGCGTCCTGCAGCACGCGCAATTGCTCCTTCACCGCGTACACAGCGAGCGGCGCCTTCGCGGCGATCGTGCGCGCGACGTCGAGCGCCGCATCGTCGACGCCGCCCGCGTCGGCCAGCCGGTTCACGAGCCCGTGATGCGCGGCGCGCGCCGCATCGAGCGGCTGCGCGCAGAAGAACATCTCCTTCAGCACGTGGATCGGCAGGTTGTCGTAGAAGCGCAGCAGGCCGCTCGTCGAATACGGCAGGCCGATGTTCGCGGGCGTCATCGCGAAACGCGCGTCGCGCGTCGCGACCACCAGGTCGCAGCTCATCACGAGATCGACCGCCCCGCCCCACGCCGAACCCGACACCGCCGCGATCACCGCGCCCGGATAGGTCCGCACGCGCCGCAGCGCCCGTTCGAGCGGCTTGCCGTAGGCGAGCGGATCGCGATCGTCGGCCAGTTCGCGCAGGTCGTGCCCCGCGCTCCACACGTCGCCGCTGCCGTCGTTCGACAGGATCACGACCGGCGGCGGACGGTGTCCGGCCAGCGCGTCGAGGCGTGCGACGAGCGCATCGAGCAACGGGGCGTCGAGCGCATGCCGTCGCGCCGGATTCGCAAACCGCACGCGTGCGATCCGTTCGCCGACCATGTCGACCGTCACGCGCGACGCCCCTTCGTGTTTCGTCGCGTCGCTCATTGCACGGCCTCCGCCACCGCTTCCGACTGGAAGATTGCACGCTCGGCCAGCAGCGCGTCGATTGCGTCGTCGCCGTAGCCCGCTTCGCGCAGCACGTCGACCGTATGCTCCCCGAGCAGCGGCGGCGCATGACGCGTGCGCGGCGCCGGCATCTCGTCGCCCATTCCGCCGAGCGGCGTGACGACCTGGCGCAGCGTGCCGAGCGTCGGATGCGCGACCGGCTCGACCAGCCCGCAATGCGCGAGTTGCGGATCGTCGAACACTTCGTCGAGCGTGTTGATCGGCCCGGCCGGCAGTCCGGCGTCGACGAAACGCTGCGTCCATTCGCGCTTGCCGCGCGTGCGTAGCCGGCTTTCGAGCAACGCTTTCAGTGCGTCTCGGTGCGCGACGCGCGCATCGTTAGTCGCGAAGCGCGGATCATTCGGCAGCTCCGAAAGATCCAGCAACTGGCACAGCCGCAGCCACATATCGGTCGTGATCGGCGCGAGGTTGAGCGGCCCGTCGGCCGTCTCGAACACGCCATACGGCGCGATCACCGCATGCGCGTTGCCGGTTCGCTGCGGCACGTCGCCGAGGCTCAGGTAGCGTTGCCCGTGCACGCTCAGCAGCGAAACGAGGCTCTCGAGCAGCGACGTGCCGACATGCTGCCCGCGTCCAGTGCGCTCACGCTCGTACAGCGCGGCCATCACGCCGGTCGCGACCCACATCCCCGAGCTGAGATCGCCGATCGCGGTGCCCGTGCGGGTCGGCTCGCCGTCGGGAAAGCCGGTGAGGCTCATCAGCCCCGCATAGCCCTGCGCGATCTGGTCGAAGCCCGGCCAGTCGCGCAACGGGCCGCGCGGGCCGAACGCGGTGACGCTGCCCATCACGAGCCGCGGATCGCGCGCACTCAGCGCGGCATAGCCGAGCCCCATCGCATCCATCGTCCCCGCCTTGAAATTCTCGATCACGACATCGGCCTGCGCGATCAGCCGGCGCACGACGTCGAGGCCGGCCGGCTGCCGGAAGTCCACGCAGATGCCGCGCTTGTTGCGGTTGCAGGACAGGTAGTACGTGCTCACGCCGCGATCGAACGGCCCCCATGCGCGGCTCATGTCGCCGTGCGGCCCCGACTCGACCTTGATCACGTCGGCGCCGAGATCGGCGAGCACCATCGAGCAGAACGGCCCCGACAGCGCGCGGCTCAGATCGACGACCCTGATTCCTTGTAATGCCTGCATTCCGGACTCCTGATATTGATGACGGGGTGTAGCGTGTTGCCGCACGATCGCGGCGTGCCGCTCATTCGGGCAGCGTCTGGTGACGCGTTTCGACCGCGAACGGCAGGATCAGGATGCCGAGCCCGAACACGGCGGCGGTCCATGCGACCGGCACGCCGAGCGATCCGTAGCCGTGTATCGCGGCGCCGAGCAGGAAGTTCACGCCCGCGCCGATGAAACGGCCGACCGACGCGTTGAACGCGAACGCGGTGGCCCGTACGCGCGTCGGGTACTGCTCGGGCAGCCACAGCGAGAAAATCGCGAAATTGCCGCCGAAGAAACCGAGGAACACCAGCGACACCATGAATGCCGCGAGCCCGTTCGGCTGGTAGAACGCCCAGCCGAACGCGAACACGATCGATGCGGCCATGCCCGCGAAATACACGCCGAGCGCGGTGCGCCGGCCGAGCCGCTCGGAGAGCCAGGGCGCCACCAGGCAGCCGGCGATCGTCGCGCACGACAGGATCGCCGCGCCGATCGATGCAAGCCGCATCGCGCCGATGTGGTCGATGCCCGCACGCGCCGCCAGCGTGCTGACCGCGCTCGCCTCGTACACGGAGCCGGCCCACAGCCCGACGATCGCGACGCCGACGAGGCTCGCGCTCGTCACCGTGCGGCGCAGGAAGGCCGGCGCGAAGATCTCGCGCAGCGGATGCGCGCGCCGCGCGTCGGCCATGTCGCCGTCGCGTGCGTCATGCCGGCGCCACTGGCCGGGCTCCTTCACGCGCATCACGGTGAACACCGCGAGCAGCGCGGGGGCAAGCCCGCACAGGAACATCGCGCGCCAGCCGTAGGTCGCGCCGATCGTGTAGTTCAGGCACGCCGCGATGAAGAAGCCGAAGTAGTAGCCCGTCTGCAGGTAGCCGGCGCCCATCTTGCGGCGATCTTCCGGCCAGCTCTCGGCGACGTAGGTGCCCGCGAGCGCCCACTCGCCGCCGACGCCGATCCCGGCGATCAGCCGGCACGCGGCCAGCGCCCACACGTCGTGCACGAACGCAGCCGCGCCGGTGAACACCGAGTAGATCAGGATGCTCGCGGCGAGCGTGCGGACCCGGCCGAAGCGGTCGGCGAGCGGCCCCCAGATGAACGACAGCCCCCAGCCGATCAGGAACAACGCGAACAGGATCGAACCATACATCCCGAGATTCGCGGGCGTCGCCGCGATGCCGGACGCCGGCAGCAACTCGGTCAACGCGGGAATCAGCACCAGCGCGTAGATCACCGAATCCACGCCGTCGAGCACCCAGCCCGCATACACGGCCCAGAAGCCCTTGACCTGCTCGCGCGTGAGCGGCGTGCGCCGCGGCTTCGCGCCGGCCGCCGGCGCGTCGATCGCCTTGAACATCTTCGTCTCCTTGCCGGCGGGGCCGGCGTTTTTGCCGCGTCCGGTCCGGGATGGCCGGGAGGCTGGCTCTTTTGTGAGACGAGTATAGAAACACCATCGATCGGGGAAAAATATGATATTCATCTCGCTCGATCGGATTCGCTTATGACTCGAATCGGGAGGGGGGCGACGATGGACTTGAGGCAGTTGCGCTATTTCGTGAAGGTCGTCGAATGCGGCAACGTCACGCATGCGAGCGAGGCGCTGCATGTCGCGCAGCCGGCGGTCAGCCAGCAGATGCGCAATCTCGAACAGGATCTCGGGATGCAGCTGCTCGAACGCAGCGTGCGCGGCGTCGCGCCGACCGCCGCCGGCCGCACGCTGTACCAGCACGCGCTCGAGCTGCTGCGCCGCGACGCCGACACACCGCAGGGCCGCGTGACGGTCGGCATGCCATCGAGCACCGCGCGCGTGCTGGCCATCCCGCTCGCCCGCGCGGTGCGCGACCGCTTTCCCGGCATCATGCTGGAGCTGATCGAGGCGCCGAGCGCCGATCTCGACACGCTGCTCGAACGCACGCGGCTCGATCTCGCGATCGTCGTCGACGCGGTCGACACGCGCGGCATCGCGGTCCACCGGCTGCTGACGGAAACGCTGTACCTGATCACGTGGCCCGGGTTCCCGGTGCCGGACGATCCCGTGCCGCTCGACGCGATCGCGCGGATGCCGCTCGTGCTGCCGAGCGCGCCGAACACGATCCGCAACCGCGTCGACTGGGCGATGCGCGAGGCCGGGCTGTCATACGAGATCAGCTTCGAGGCGAGCTCGACCGGGCTGCTGTTCGCGGCCGTGATGGCGCAGCTCGGCGTGACGATCCTGCCGTGGACGGCTGCGCACGTCGAGATCGAGGAGCGCAAGCTCAAGCTGTCGACGGTCGCGCACCGGCTGTTCGCGCGCGACCTGTCGCTGTGCTGGCACGATACGGCGCTCGTCAGCAACGCGGTGCAGAAGGTGAGAGCGGAGATCGTCCGGCTGTTCGACACGCTCGGGCAGCGGCCGGAGTGGGCATTGACAACGCCCCCGGGCGCCCCTTAACGTTTCGTTCATCGTAACCATCACCGGTTCAGCTTAAGAGGTTGTCGGCCCGCTCGTGCTCGACACCTCTGCCTTCCTCGAAGGCCTGCTGCTTGGCGCCGGACTGTTCACGTCCGTCGGCCCCAAGGACGCTTTCGTCATCAAGCGCTCTATCTCGAGCCCCCATCTGCTTTCCATCGCCCTCGTCTGCGCAGGCAGCGACGCGCTGCTGATCATGCTCGGCGCGCACGGGTTGTCGTCGTTGCTGTCGCGACACCCCGGCGTAGTGTCGGCCGCGCTGTGGGCCGGCATCGCGTATCTCGCCGGCTATGGCCTGCTCGCGCTGCGCTCGGCGATCCGGCGACGACAGCCGGAGCACGTCGACGGCCCACGCGCGGGCAGCGAACCCACGCGCTCGCGCACGGTGCTCGCGACCGCCGCCGTCTCGCTGCTCAATCCGTATGCGTGGATCGACACGGTGCTGCTGCTCGGCACCGTGATCGTGAGCCACACGCCCCCGGCGCGCGCGCCGTTTGCGATCGGCGCGATGACGGCTTCGCTCGCCTGGTTCCTGATGCTCGCGTATGGCGCCCGCGCATGCCGCGCGTGGTTCGCCCGCACGCTCGCCTGGCGCATGCTCGATTGCTTCGTCGCGGTGATGATGCTCGGCTTCGCGGTGCGTTTCGCGATCGATGCCCTACAGGCGTCAGCGGCTCGATAACGTGCGAAACACGTCGTGCGCGCCGGCATGCAGCTCGAAGCCGATGCCCGGCGCTTGCGGCACGCGGGCGTATCCGGCGTCGACGCTTGCGCCATCGGCCAGTCCGCTGAACGGATGAAACGCGAACGGGCTGACTTCCGCACCGCCGAGCCCGAGCGCCGCGACGACGTGCAGCGAGAACAGGTGGCCGCCATGCGGCCAGAATGCATCGCGCCGCCAGCCGCGCGACGCGAAGTGTTCGACGATCCGCAGATAGCCCGGCAACCCGTAGCCATGCACCGGATCGAATACGAGCACGTCGCGCTCGGGGCGCAGGCCGCCGTAGCGGTCGAGCAGCTTCGCTTCCGCGAGCGAGAACAGCGCCTCGCCGGCCGCGATCGGCGGTGCATAGCGCGTGGCGATGTCCGCCTGGAGCGGCAGGTCGAGCGGATCGCAGATGTCCTCGAACCACCAGAGATCGAACGGCGCGAGCATCGCGGCAGCCGCGTCGACGGTCGTCGCGTCGTACGTGTTCATCGCGTCGACCGCGAGGTGCGAACTGTCCGCCAATTGCCTTGCGGCCGCTTCGATGCGCCTGCGGTCCTGATCGAGATCCGCGCCGCCGATCTTGATCTTCGCATTCGTGTAGCCGAGATCGGCGATGCGGCGCATTTCGTCCGACAGACGCGCGAGATCGTCATGCGGATAGCGGTAGCCGCCGCCCGCATATACACGCACGCTTGGTGCGGCCGTGCGTTCAAGTCGGTCGGCGAGAAAGCGAGCGAGCGGCAGGTCGGCGATCTTCGCGGCGGCATCCCAGATCGCCATGTCGAGCGTGCCGACCGCGACGCATCGTTCTCCGTGCCCACCGGGCTTTTCGCCGGCCATCATCGCGCGCCATGCGCGGAACGGGTCGAGGTTCGTGCCGGCTTCGTCGGCGAGTGAGTCGGCAGCAGCCAGCAGGCGCGGCGCGAACCGTTCGCGAATCAGGCCGCCCTGCGCGAAACGGCCGATCGACGCGTAGCCGTAGCCCGTCACCGGGCGGCCATCGCGCACGACGTCGGTGACGACCGCGACGACACTCGTCGTCAGGCCGCCGGACGGGATCGCCGGATCAGCATAACGGGACACGGGAATCGCTTGCTCGTGAATCGCGGTGATGCGCATGGTCGGGGTTCCGGAGGTGGCGGCCGACGCGCAGGCGAACGAGGGATGCAATGCGGTCGGAACGGTGGACGGACCGCTGCATCATAGGCGCTGTCGCCGCGGGCTGCAGGCGTGCGCTACCGTGGCGGACGATCGCGCTGCAGCCGCTGCGTGAGCGCGGCATTCCGATCCGGAACGCGTTCCATTGAACCGGCATCATCCGCTTGCCCTCCCGGCTCCGGGAACCGGGAAGGGTTCGGGCGACGAAGGGATGCGTCGATCGAATCGACCGGCCGGCTCAGGCAAAGACGAAGTACTTGCGCACCGTTTCCACCACTTCCCACGTGCCTTTCATGCCGGGTTCGATCACGAACACGTCGCCGGCCTTCAGGTGCACCGCTTCCTCGCCTTCCGGCGTGATGATGCAGTAGCCGTCGAGGAAGTGGCAGTACTCCCATTTCTCGTAGTTCACCTCGAACTTGCCCGGCGTGCAGATCCAGGTACCCATGATCTTGCCGCCGTCCTTCGAGAGGTAGGCGTTCAGGTTCACGGTGTGCGGATCGCCGCCGATGCGCTTCCACTTGGTCGCGTCGAGGACGGGGGTCGGGCAGGTTTCGCGCAGAACGGTGATGAAATCGGACATGTCGGCTCCAGACTAACGATCGTGTAAGAAGCCTGTCACGTTAGTTCGAAAGCGTCGTGGGGACTTGCATGCTTCCGACGCGGACTCGTCTATTTTCGACACGGGCTTGCGGGCGGGCACTCGGCCGTTCGTTCGGCTCCGCGTTGCGCGTTGCGCCAACGAAGCGCTTCCAGCCGATCGCCTTTTGACGACCATTTCCGGCGGTGCCACCGCACCTCCCTCGCGTCCTGCGGGCCTTGAAGCCGGCGGCCAAAACAGCCCACTTGCCACATCTTGGCCAAACCCTGTAGAATTGCGCGTTCTGCGGGCGTCGTATAATGGCCATTACCTCAGCTTCCCAAGCTGATGACGTGGGTTCGATTCCCATCGCCCGCTCCACTTTCCGGCTGCATCGCAGCCTGCGCATGAGCCGCCTCGTCGAAGGCGGCTTTTTTGTACCATGTGCCGGTTCCCCCGGCGCACTGCTGCGCGCAACGGGCCCTCGCCCGCAACCGAGCCTTTCTCTGTCACCGATGATGCACGACGATCCGAACGAAGCCGGCCAGCCGCCGCACGACGACGCCATTCCCGATGAAGCCGCCGAAGGCGCCGACGCAGTCAATCCGCTGCACCACCGCCGCATCCGCAGCTTCGTGACGCGCGCCGGCCGTGTATCGACCGGCCAGCGCCGCGCGATGGACGAGCTCGGCCCGCGCTTCGTGGTGCCGTATGCGCCGGAACTGCCCGACTGGAACGCCGTGTTCGGCCGCAGCGCACCGCGCATCCTCGAGATCGGCTTCGGCATGGGCGCATCGACCGCGGAAATCGCCGCGAACCGCCCCGGCGACGACTTCCTCGGCGTCGAGGTGCACGAGCCGGGCGTCGGCGCGCTGCTGAAGCTGATCGGCGAGCAGGATCTGTCGAACATCCGCATCATCCAGCACGACGCGGTCGAAGTGCTCGAGCACATGCTCGCGCCGGAAAGCCTCGACGGTGTGCACATCTTCTTCCCCGACCCGTGGCACAAGGCGCGTCACCACAAGCGCCGGCTGATCCAGCCGCCGCTCGTCGCGCATCTGGCGTCGCGCCTGAAGCCCGGTGCGTACATTCACTGCGCGACCGACTGGCAGAACTACGCGGAACAGATGCTCGACGTGCTCGGCGCGGAGCCGACGCTCGAAAATACGGCCGCCGACTACGCGCCGCGCCCCGACTACCGCCCGGTAACGAAGTTCGAACGGCGCGGGCTGCGGCTCGGCCACGGCGTGTGGGATTTGGTGTTCCGCAAGCGCGCAGGCTGAGCCCTCCCGCTGAGTCGGGCGCACGCCGCCCCGCTCCGGACAAGAAAAAGCCCGACCGGCCTATGCCGATCGGGCTTTTTTCATGCGAGTGACCCGTCCTGAAATAGGTTGACACTTTTTCGCTGAAACGAAGAGGTGCCAAGTGGAGCAAGAGATCAAGCGGACGCAGCGGGACTACAGCCTGGCTTTTAAGCTATCGGTGGTCGAGCAGGTCGA
>NZ_JAAGPH010000091.1:0-32548 GCF_017104705.1 Burkholderia sp. Se-20373
TTCGAGACGAGGCCAGTAACCGGAGCGAGCGGGCCGCTGCCGCCGCCTGCAGCGCCGCCAAGTGCGCCCGTGACCGTGGAGACGAGGCCGGTGACCGGGGCGAGCGGGCCGCTGCCGCCGCCTGCCGCGCCGCCGAGTGCGCCCGTGACCGTCGAGACGAGGCCGGTAACCGGGGCGAGCTGGCCGCTGCCGCCGCCTGCTGCGCCGCCGAGCGCACCCGTGACCGTGGAGACGAGGCCGGTGACCGGGGCGAGCGGGCTGCTGGCGCCACCCGTCGCGCCGCCGAGCGTGCCCGTGACCGTCGTGAGGAGCCCCGTGAGCGGTGCGAGCGGGTTGGTCACGCCGCCGGTGCCGCCCGTGAGCAGGCCGCCGACGGCCTTCACGGTGTTGCCCGTCGACGAGACCGTGTTGCCAAGGCCGGTCGTGACAGGGTTGCCGCCCGCCGACGCGAGCAGGGCGCCAGCCTGGTTCAGGCCATTGCCGACCGTGCCGAGCAGCGTGTTGACGGGCGCACCCAGGCCGGTCGCGGTGCCGATCGTCTGGGTCGTCTGGCCGACCATCGTCGTGATCGGCGTGATGGCCGAGCTGACCGTCTGCGTGACTTGCTGGATCGGGCCGGTCGACAGCGCGTTGGTGAGGGTGGTGCCGCCGTTCGCTACGGCGCCGCCGAGCGTCGACACGAGGCCGCCGACGGCGCCCGTGACCGGTGCCAGCGGCGTCAGCGGGCCGCTGCCGAGGCTCGAGACCAGGTTGCCCGTCTGCGTGACCGCGCCGCCGAGCTGGTTGACCACGCCGCCCGTGCTGGCGAGCGTGGTGCCGAGCGGATCCTTCGTCGCGCCAAGCTGGCCGAGACCGTTGCCAAGGCCGTTGCCCAGTGCGGTCACGGCGCCGCCAACGCTCTGCACGATGCCGCCCGCGGCTTGCGTGGTGGCCGGGTTGACACCTGGCAGCGACTGGTTGGCGATGACGGATCCGAGGCCCGAGACGGTTCCACCGGCGCTCGTGATGATGTTGCTGCTGCTTGCGAGGACAGTTCCCACTGGGTTCGACGACACACCCGAGGTGCCGCTCGTGCCCGACGTACCGCTGGTGCCGGAGGTACCGCTCGTGCCCGAGGTGCCGGAGGTACCGCTCGTACCGGACGTACCGCTGGTCCCCGAGGTACCGCTGGTGCCGCTGGTGCCGCTCGTGCCCGAAGTACCGCTCGTGCCGGAGGTGGAGATCGTATCGCCGCCGCCCGAGCTCGAGCCGCCGCCGAGGCCCTGGCTGATGGAGCCGGAACCGCCGCACGCGGAGAGGGAAAGCATGGCTGCAACGGTGGCCGCGATCAGAGTCGTCCGGAACATGCCATGGGGGATAACCTTAATGTCCATTTCGTCCTCGCATTAAAAATGTGTTGTGAACTTCGTTGTGTTGAGTGGTGCGCGGACTACTCTGCAACTGTCGTGCCATTTCGATGCTCGACGGTTCGACAACAGGTTTTAAACGGGGCAATTCCTTGTCGGAAAAGGAGGTTATGGAAATTGAAAGATTGTTGAATCTGTTTAAGGACAGACGAATGAGAACGGTTTCGCGCGTTTCGTAACGTAACGTCACAACATTGGCGTTACGCGTGCGGCGTAACGTGGGGGGACGCGCAGGCTTGGTGGACGAGGCAATTGTTTTACTGGTGGATTAGGTGTGCACATCTAACCTATCGTAAATCCTATGTGTAAGTCGTACCGAAACGCCGTACAAATATGTTGTGCTCCTGGTCATTTTTTCGATCCGTGTCGTTAAAAGAGGTTGGAATTTAAATGGGATCGGATATAGAATCGGCAGCAGATGTAAGCAAATGTACGGTTCGGTACACAACGTTCGAGGAGGGTCACTATCGCGAATGTTAACTTGCATCAAATGTTGAGCCATGCCCCTCAGGGCAATCTATAAAGAAAGTGCACCCGGTTGTCGCTACAGCAGATGTGGCGAACAGCGTGGGGCAACCGGCCAGATATGCGGGGACGTACACGTATAAAAGGCCAAAGAACGTAAATACAGGCACGAGGAATAAAATGAAAGCAATGATGATTCGCTTCCTTCGGGAAGAAGACGGGGTTACCGCGATCGAGTATGGTCTGATTGCGGGTCTGATTGCGGCCTTGATCATCGGTAGCGTCACCACTATCGGTACCAAGATCTCGGCGCTGTTCACCACGATTGCCAATACGTTGCCGACCGGCTGATCCTCGGTAGTTCGATGGGTGGCGAGCGGTCCGTTTTCGCGGCCCGCTCGCCCTTACGTCGACATGGTCGGTCGATCGCGATATGGCACATCTTCTCAGCACCAGCATTTTTTTTGCCTGGGCGACGCTCGTTGCCGCCGGTGATATTCGATTTCGGCTTGTTCGAAATACGCTTGTCGTCGTCGGACTCTTGGCGGCGCTTGCCAGTGCATTGGCCAATGCAAATCCGTTTGGTATTTCAGTCGAGCAGGCATTGATCGGCATGCTCGTCGGATTCGTGAGCTTTTTCCCGCTTTTTGCATTTCGCGTGATGGGCGCGGCGGACGTGAAGGTGTTCGCGGTTCTCGGCGCGTGGTGCGGTTTGTCGATACTGCCGTGGCTGTGGGTTGTCGCCAGCCTGGTGGCCGGTATACATGTCCTCGCGCTGATGACGCTGTCCCATACGCCGCTGGGCGCGCTGTGGTCGCGCGGTTCGCCGACGTTCGCGCTCGGTGCGCGGCGGGCGACGCCCTACGCGGCCTGTCTCGTCGCGCCTGCAGCGATATGGTTGGCCTATCTCGTCGTGACCGGGGGGGTGCAATGAAGCGACAGTGCCAGCCGCGGTCGTGGCGGCGTCAGCAGGGGGCGACGGCGGTCGAGTTCGCGCTGGTGTTTCCGCTGTTCTTCCTGATCATGTACGCGATCGTGACGTACGGGCTGATCTTCGCCGTTCAGCAGGGCTTGACGCTCGCGGCGACCGAAGGCGCGCGTACGGCGCTGAATTATGTCTACGAGTCCAACGGGTCGGGGGCGCAGGCGCTGACGGACCGTGCGAAGGCGGCACAGTCGACGGCGGTCGGGCTCACGACGTGGCTGGCCAACGTTCAGATTCCGACGCCGGTGTCGGGGGCATGCAGTTACGACGCAACCATGTATTGCGTGACGGTCACGGTGACGTACCCGTACAAGACCAACCCGCTGGTTCCGTCGCTGCCCCTGCTCGGACTCGTTACGCCGACGCAGTTGACCGGCACGGCAACCGTGCAGATCAACCCGGCCACCATTTTATGAAACGGACGCCGGACAGCGCGCGGTAACAGGTGCAAGCGGCGTTCGCATATCGACATAACAACATTTACGGCACTCGACATTCACCATGGGCAACAACTTGACGAAGATCATCGCCGGGCTGCTGATTGCGCTCGCCGTGCTGCTCGGGATCTATGCGTGGATGCTCGGCCGCGCGCCGGCCCATCCGCCGGCCGCGGCGCCCGCCGTGGCAATGGTGCAGACGGTGCCGGTGGTCGTGGCGACGCGCCTGTTGCCGGCCGGTCAACCGATTCCGGCCGATGCCCTGAAGCTTGCGTCGGCGCCCATGATGCCGACCGGCGGCTTCAGCGATCCGTCGCTGCCCGTCGGTCGTATTCCGGCGAACGACATTCTTGCCGCCGCGCCGGTCGTCGAGGGCGGCTTGACGTCGGGGCTGGCGAACCAGGTGGCGCCCGGCGAACGGGCGGTGGCCATCAAGGTCGACGAGACGAATGCGGTCGGAAACCGGTTGCGCCCCGGCAACTTTGTCGACGTGTTCCTGAATTTGCGGCGCGACAACTCGGGGATGGCGCAAACCGGCTCGGAAATTCCCAATTCACAGGCGCGATTGCTGATGTCGAAGCTGCGGATCCTGTCGTTCGGCGACGCGACGCCCGATCGTGACGGCAGCGGCGGCCCGGGCGGCGCGGTACGGACCGCCGTGCTCGCCGTGCCGACGGCACAGGTCGATGCGCTGACGCTCGCGGAAGCAAGCGGCCGGCTGACGCTGGCACTGCGCAATCCGCGCGATGACGAAGTCGCGACGCAGACGGTCGCGATCCGCACGGCCGGTGACCTGACGCCTTCCGGGCAGGCGGCCGCCGGCGTGTGGCTCGATGAACTTTCAGGCGGGCGGGCACGCAATACGCCCCGCGTGCAGGCGCCGGCGCGTGCGCCGCGCGCACCGATCGTCGCGCGCGAAGGCGGGAGCAGTATTGAAGTGATTCGGGGTGGGCGAACCGAAACGGTCGCTTATTGACAACCTAAACACGGTCATCGACAGCAGTAACGGAAGGGAGAAGGCCGTATGACGGTCTCCGACACAATGACAAAAAAACTGATTGCATACGCGATTGCCATCTGGGCCATGACCTTCGCCGTGTTGTCCGGGGCCGCCGGCACAAACGGGTCGATCGATCTGGCGGTCGGCTCGCAGCGACAGGTCGCTACCGGCCGCACGCTGCAGCGGATCGCGGTGGGCGATCCGTCGGTCGTCGACGTGCTGGTCATGAAGGGCAGTCGCGCCGGCAATGTGCTGCTGGTTGCGAAGGCGCCGGGTTCGACGAATGTGATGCTGTGGGAGCGCGGTCGCGACGAGCCGACCGTGTGGAACGTCAATGTCGTCGATGCAGCCGCACAGGCCGTGCTGGACGGCGCGGGACCGTCCGTGAAGGCGTATGGCGGCGCGGCAGTCGTGTCGGGCGCGGCAGCCTCGCTTGACGCGCACGAGCGGGCAGTTGCCGTCGGCAAGCGGATGGGCGGCAAGGATGCGGCGGTGATTGATGCGTCGACGGTCGGCAATCGGAACGTCGTGCAAGTCGACGTCCGGGTCGTCGAATTCAGCCGTTCGGTGCTGAAGGAAGCGGGGCTGAATTTCTTCAAGCAGAGCAACGGATTCGCTTTCGGCGCATTTTCGCCGGGCGGTCTCCAGTCGGTGACTGGCGGGGGGACGGGGGCATTCCAGGCGACGGGCGGCATTCCGATCGCGTCCGCGTTCAACCTGGTGGTGAATTCGGCGGGGCGCGGCATCTTCGGCAATATTTCGATTCTCGAGGCGAACAATCTGGCCCGTGTGCTCGCGCAGCCGACCCTCGTGGCGTTGTCCGGGCAGAGCGCCAGCTTTCTCGCCGGTGGCGAAATTCCCGTGCCGGTGCCGCAGGCGCTCGGTTCGACGGCGATCGACTGGAAGCAGTACGGCGTCGGCCTGACCCTGACGCCGACCGTGCTGAGCCAGCGCCGCATCGCACTCAAGGTGGCACCCGAATCGAGCCAGCTCGACTTCCAGCATGGCGTCACGATCAACAGCGTCTCGGTGCCGGCGATCACGACTCGCCGCGCAGACACCACGGTCGAGCTCGGCGACGGGGAAAGCTTCGTGATCGGCGGCCTGATCGACCGCGAAACGATGTCGAACATCAACAAGGTGCCGGTCCTGGGCGACCTGCCGATCATCGGCGCCTTCTTCAAGTCGCTGAACTATCAGCAGAACGACAAGGAACTGGTGATCATCGTGACGCCGCATCTCGTTGCGCCGATCGCGAAGGGCGCGCCGTTGCCGACCACGCCGGGCGAACTGTCCGAACAGCGCGATGGTCCGGTGTGGCGGTCGTATCTTGGCGGTATCGCATCACCCGATGCGGCGCCGGGATTTTCGAAATGAATGCGGGACGAGATGTCGCGCGTTATGTAACCGGGGGTGTTCAACATGAACGCGAGAACCCTGTCGTTGGCTGAGCCTGCCGTGACCGATTATTTCGTGTGCGCATCGCAGCAGGACGAGCATGCCCGCTGGCTGGGCGAGACACTCGTGTCGGCAGGCACGGTGGAAGCCTTGTCGCTCGAACCGGGCGCGCTGAGCCAGCGCATCACGGGGCTCAACCCCGCGATCGTCTTCATCGATTTTTCCCGTGCGCACAGCGCGGCGAGCGCGGCCGCGGCTGCCGTACGGCTGGCCCATCCGGGCCTGCCGGTCGTCGCGCTCGGTACGCTCTCGGAGCCGGAAAGCGCGCTGGCCGCACTGCGCGCCGGCGTACGCGATTTCATCGACGTGTCCGGGAGTGCAGAGGATGCGTTGCGGATCACCCGCGGGTTGCTGGAGCATACCGGCACCGAGCCGGCCAACCGGCACGGCAAAGTCGTCGCGTTGCTCGGCGCACGCGCCGGGATGGGCGTCAGCACGCTCGCCTCGAATCTGTCCGTGTGGCTGCACAAGCGCATGGGTTCGGCCGACCCGGAAGGCGGCACGCCTGCATTCGGCGTCGCCGCCCCTCACGCGCGGCAGACGGCGCTGGTCGATCTCGGGCTTCCCGCGGGCGACAGTGCGCTGTTCCTCAACACACGCTGCGAATTCCATTTCGTCGAAGCCGTGCGCAACCTGCGGCGCATCGACCGGACGTTCGTCAATACCGCGCTGACGCGCCACGCGAGCGGCGTCGCGCTGACCACGTTGCCGCCCAATCTCGCCGACCTGCGCGACGTGTCGTACGCCGCATGCGTCGGGCTGTTGAACCGGCTGCGAGCGTTCTTCGACCAGCAAATCATTGATCTCGGCGGATTCACGAACCATGAATTCGTTGCGCAGATCACGGCGGTGGCCGACGAGGCGTGGCTCGTGTGCGACCAGGGCGTCGCATCGATCGTCTCGGCGGTCGACCTGCTGGAAGGGCTGCGCGACGCGGGCGTCGACATCGGCAAGATTCGTCTCGTCGTCAACCAGTACGACGCGACGCTGAGCCTGACGCCGGCCCAGATCGCGGAACGGCTCGGCATTTCGCACCTGGCGACGCTGCCGGCGCGTCGCGTGGCGATCGGCCAGGCGGCCAACCAGGGGCGGCTGATCGTCGATACGGCCGAACGCGATCCGTATGTGCGTGCCCTCGAGCCGCTCGCAGATCGACTGGCCGGCCCGATTTCCGCGGGCCAGCGCAGCGCATTGGGCTTGTCCGCCCTGAAGCGTTTCATTCAACCTTCGTCCAGGCGATCGTAAGCGATGGCACACGACATCCAATTTGCCGACGGCGCAGCGCCGTTCTCCCAGTCGCAGCAGTTTCACGACATCAAGAATGCCGCGCACGAGCATCTGCTGACGCGCATCGAGGAACTCGGCGCCGAATTCGGCCGTTGGTCGCGCCAGGCGATCAACCAGTTCGTCGATCTGGAAATCGACAGCTTCGTGCGTCTGCGGCGCATTCCCCTGAACGAGACCGAGGTCAGGGCGATTGCGGAGGCGCTGACGAAAGAGCTCGCCGGGTTCGGTCCGATCGAGGACCTGCTCGCCGATCCGCACGTCGAGGATATCCTGATCAACGGCTACAACGACATCTACGTGTCGCGCCACGGGATCCTGGCGAAGCTGCCGATCCGTTTCACCGACAACGCGCACCTGCTGCGGATCGTGCGCCGCATCCTCGCGCCGATCGGCCGACGTCTCGATGAATCGAACCCGATGGTCGACGCGCGGCTGCCGGACGGCGGGCGCGTCAACGTCGTGATCGAGCCGCTGTCGATCGACGGGCCGGTCGTCTCGATCCGGAAATTCCGCAAGGACCCGCTGAAGCCGGCCGACCTGCTCGCCAACGGCACGTTCAATACGGAAATCGGTACGTTGCTGGAAGCGGCGGTCGAGGCGCGCTGCAACGTCCTCGTGTCGGGCGGCACGAGTTCCGGCAAGACGTCGCTGCTCAATGCGCTCGCGTTTCACATTCCCGAGCACGAGCGGGTCGTGACGATCGAGGACACGGCCGAGCTTTCGCTGAATCACCCCCATGTCGTGCGTCTCGAGAGCCGCCCGGGCGGCTTCGACGGCAACGGCGTCGTGACGATCCGCGATCTGCTGCGCAATACGCTGCGGATGCGGCCGGATCGCATCATCGTCGGCGAAGTGCGCGGCGGCGAGGTGCTCGAGATGCTGCAGGCGATGAATACGGGGCACGACGGATCGATGGGTACCGTCCACGCGAGTTCGCCGCGCGAGTGTCTGTATCGCCTCGAGATGCTGGCCGGTTTCGCGGGTTTCCAGGGAACGGAATCGAGCCTGCGCCGGCAGATCGCGAATGCCATCGATTTCATCGTGCAGATCGGCCGGCTATCGAACGGCCGGCGCCGGATTCTTTCGGTTACCGAAGTGACCGGACTGTCCGACAACATCATCGCGACCCAGGAACTGTATCGCTACGAGGCGCGCGTGACGCCCGAGGGCGAAGAGGTCGACAACTGGGAGTCGCTCGGCATTCATCCGCATTCGCCGAAGCTCGCACGCTTCCGCCAGTCGCTGCAGGCCGCCGGCTTCGGCGGCAGCGGCGGAAGTGGTTTCGGTGGCGGATTCGGGCGCGGGGGCGGGGGCTTCAATGTATAGCCTGATGGCCGGCGTGCTTGCAATGGCACTGCTTTGCGTGGCCGCCGCGTTGATGTTGTGGCGGCATGGCGAGGCGAAACGCGGCCGAGCCGACGTGCAGCGCTTCATCGACAGCCGCATCGAGCCGGCCGCGCGGGCGGCGGGTGCGATTCAGCGCGACGCGCGGCCGGCCCCGAACGTCGCCCCCGCGCCCGGCGCGGCGCGCGCGCAATCCGCCGCGCCGGCTTCGCGCTGGGCACACTGGCGCGAGATCGCGACGGAGTACCTCGCCAACCTGGCGAGTCGTGCAGGGATCGAGGATGCACGCGGCAAGGCGCTTCTCGCGCTACTGGGATTGGCCGCGGTCGGGCTCGTGGCCGGTAACCGGGGCGGCTGGCTCGCTTGTATCGCCGCGCTCGTGTGCGGCGCGTCGCTGCTCGTGTTCTGGCTCGTGTCCCGCATTCAGCGGCGGCGCCTGACGATCGTGCGCCAGTTGCCGTCGTTTCTCGACGGCATCGTGCGTCTCGTCACGCTCGGCAACAGCGTGCCGGCGGCGTTCCAGGCTGCGCTGCTGACGACGGAGGCGCCGTTGCGCGGGTGTCTGGACCACGTATCGCGGATGTTGCGCACCGGGGTCGAGATCGACCGTGCGATGGGGCATATCGCGAGCGTCTATCAGACCAAGGAGTTCGAGCTGGTCGGTTCGGTGCTGCGGCTCTCGGTCCGGTACGGCGGCCGCGCCGACGTCATGCTCGACCGGATGTCGACGTTCATGCGCGACCTCGAGCAGGCCGAGCGGGAGCTGGCGGCGATGTCGTCGGAGACGCGGTTGTCCGCGTGGGTGCTGGTCATGTTGCCGATTGCGATCGGCAGTTTCGTGATCGCGACGAATCCGCTCTATCTCCAGTCGATGTGGAACGACTACACGGGACGTCAGCTGTTGTTCGTCGCCTTCATGCTGCAGTTCGCGGGCGGGATCTGGTTGTACCACATGGCCAAGCTCAGGTGACGGCATGACAGCCAATCAACTCGGTTCGCTCGCACTGGCTCTCGGCGCACTCGGCGTCGTGCTGCTGGCATGGCTCGCGGTGCGCCGCGCGGGGGCGCAGACGCGCAGCGATCGCACGCTGGCCAGCGCGCTCGAGCGGCGCACCGCGACGCTCGAGGCAGCGGGCGCACGGACCGCCCAGCAGTCCGATGAATCCCGGCCGAATCCGGTCGGGCGCGATGCCGGCGCCAGGCCGTCGTTCGTCGTGCAATGGCTGGACCGCCTGTCGATGGTCGGGACGCGCCTGCTCGATACCCGTCTGGGACGGTATCTCGTCGCCGACGAAGATCGGCTGTTGCTGGAGCAGTGCGGCTACGCCGATACGCGTACCCGCGGGCTGTTCCTGAGCGCGCGGCTCGCCTGCTCGATCGTCGTGCCGTTGCTTTTCCTCGTGCTGATGGGCGCGCAGCTGACCGGCGCGCAATGGCGGGCCGGCGGGGGCATCGCGCTTGTCACCGGCTTCATGTTGCCGAAGCTCTACCTGCGACGTCGTGCTGCACAGCGCCGGCAATCGGTGATCGACGAACTGCCGCTGCTGGTCGACATGCTTCGCTTGCTGCAGGGTGTCGGATTGTCGCTCGACCAGAGCATCCAGGTCGTGACGAACGACTTCAAGGGAATGATGCCCGTGCTGTCGCTGGAAATGGAAATCGCCCAGCGGCAATTCGCTGCCGGCCGGACGCGCGAGCAATCGCTGCAGCGGCTGTCGTCCGGTTTCGAGAACGAGGATCTGCGTGCGATCGTGCGGCTGCTGATCCAGGTCGACAAACACGGCGGCGCGGTACAGGAGCCGCTCAAGCAGTTCGGTGACCGGTTGCGCGAGGCGCGCCGCGCGATGCTGCGTGAACGGATCGGCAAGCTGACGGTGAAGATGACGGGCGTGATGATCCTGACGTTGCTGCCGGCGCTGCTGATCGTGACGGCCGGGCCGGGAATGATCTCGGTGTTGCGCGCGCTGAGCCAGGCGCAGCCCTGATGCCGGGAAGCCAAGGAAGCAAGATGAGACGCATCGATGAAATCGTGAAAGTGGCCGGCGTGCTGGCGATGGTGGGCCTGCTCGGCGCGTGCTCGGCGTTCAAGGAAAGCGGGTACGGCGTCGGCCCGCAGGCCGAGCGCGCCGCGCTGATGGACGCGGCGGCGCAGAAGCAGGCGGCGCCGGATACGCCCGGCATGTATCTCGGCCTGATCGAGCGGATGCAGTCGCAAGGGCTGTATTACGCGTCGCTGGCGCATATCGACGCATACGAAAAACAGTACGGCGCATCGCCGCAGACGATCCTGCTGCGCGCCGATGCGTTGCGCATGACGGACCAGCCCGCCGCGAGCGCCGCGGTGTATACGCAGCTGCTCAACACGGCGCTCGCCGCGCGCGGCTATCGCGGTCTCGGGCTGATTGCCGGCGGCGCGGGCGATTTTCCGCGTGCCGCGCAGGCGCTGTCGCAGGCCACCGTGCTGGCGCCGACCGATGCGTCGACGCTTTCGGATCTCGCCTACGCGAAGCTGCGCTGCGGCGATGTCGACGGGGCGCGCATTCCATTGATGAAGGCTGCGGAGCTCGATCAGAGCAATCCGAAGATCATCAGCAACCTGGTGCTGTACCTGCTTGCATCCGGCCGGACCCACGATGCGCAGAAGCTGATGGCGCAGCAGAAGCTGTCGACGGACGTTCGCAACGACATCCGCAACGACGCGACGAGGATCACCGCGGCGGCCCGCACGTGGCGTCGCGCGTCCCAGGCGCCGGCTGCGGCGTCGGTTTCCACGCCGATCGGTTCGGGGAGCGTGGTCGACGTATCGGGCTCGGATGTCGCGAAGCGTCCGTCCCCGGTGGCGAACATCCAGGGATTCGATCCGACTGCGCCGCTGCTGCAGCGGTTTGCACAATGAAAAAAGGCATTGGGGAGAACTGACATGACGAACAACACGAATCCCGGTCGCGTGGCACGCGTGTGCCAGGGTGTCGCGCTTCTCGTGCTCATGGGGGCCGCTACCGCGGCGTATAGCGATCAGCCGGCGCCCGATGCGTCGGAAATCGGTCATGCAACGAACGCACTGCTGGCATTCCAGCGTGACGGACGTGCGGCCGGGCCGGCGTTGCCGGTACTGGGCGATACCGCGTCGCTGTCCTATCAGCGTTATCTCGAATCGTTCAAGCACAAGATTCCGGAATCGATGGGGTCGCCGGTCAGCTCGAGCGGCAACGGATCGTCCGGTGGGCAGGGTTCATCGCAATCGTATTGAGCGGAGCCGCGATGAGCATTGCTCGACATGCATCGAACCGGATGGCCGGACCCGGTCGCGCGTCGCCGCGGCGGCAGCGGGGGTCGGTCGTCGTCACGGCGGCCGTGTGGATCCTGCTGTCGATGGTGATTCTCGGTTCGGTCGATATCGGCAACGTCTTTTTCACGCGCCGCGACATGCAGCGCGTGGCCGATCTTGCTGCGCTCGCCGCGGTTCAGAAGCTGGACGACACGTGTGCGAACGTGACCTCCGTGGCCACGAGCAACGCCACGACGAACGGCTTCACGCTGGACGGCAGCGGCACCACGTCGCTGTCGGCCGAATGCGGTTACTGGGCGCCGTCGGCGACCGGGACGGCGAGTTCCTTCTATTCGTCGAAATCGACGGTGCCGCTCGCGACGCAGTTGAATGCCGTGCGGGTGACGGTCTCCAAGACGCTGCCGTATTTCTTCTTCGGGCCGACCCGCACCGTGACCGCCACGTCGACCGCGAAGGCAACCAACATCGATACCTTCTCGATCGGCGCGACGCTGGCCGCGGTGGGCGGTGTCGGCTGCTCGGGCGCGCCGAGCGGGAACCCCGGCCTGGTGAACGCGCTGCTGGGCTCGTTGTTGCAGGGGCAGGGCGGCACGCCGCTGAACCTCAATCTCGTGTCCTACCAGGGGCTCGCCTGTGCGAACGTCAAGCTCGGCGACATCGCCGTCGCGCTGCAGTCGCTGTCGGTCGGCAACGGTACGATCGGCGGGCTGGTCAATGCCAACGCGTCGGTCGGCACGTTGCTCAACGCGATGGTGGCGGCCGTCAACAAGACGACCACGCTGGGTACGACGCTGCAGACCAGCGCAACCGGCGCACTGACCACCCTCGCCAACCTGAACCTGCTCAGCAACACGGCGCTCAAGGTCGCCAGCCTGACCGGACAGGGCGCCACGTCGCTGCTGACGCTGGGCCTCGCGAACACGCAGGCGGCGGCCGACGCGACCGTGAACGTGCTCGACCTCGTGATGGCGATGGCGCAGATCTCGCAGGCCGGCAAGCCGGGCGTGGTGATCGGCGCCAACGTGCCGCTGACGCTGCCGAACGGCAACTCGGTATCGATCGTCCAGTTGCAGGCGCAGGTCATCAGCCCGCCGACCATTGCGGTCGGTGAAGGCGGGAAGGACAAGAACGGTGCGTGGCGGACGGTTGCGACGAACGCGCAGGTCGGCCTGTATCTCGTCGTCAACCTGGGCGTGAACCCGCTGCCGGTCGTGGTGTCCGCGAACGTGTATCTGCCGCTTTACGTGCAGCTGGGTGCCGGCAGTGCGACGCTGCTGTCGACCAACTGCCTGACATCGCCGAATTCCGCGACGATCACCGCGCAGCCGAGCGTCGCCAATCTCTGCATCGGCCAGCCGCCGCTCACGGCCGGCAATCTGCTGAACCTGCCGGCGAACTACAGTTGCTCGACGCCGGCCAAGGTGCTCGACGTGCTGGTTCTGGCCGGCGCCGTCGAGGTGTCCGCGACCGTTTCCAACGTGTCGGTGAATCTGGCCGGCAGCCCCGCAACCAACACGTTCTACGGGCGGGGCGGCAGCGATCCGTCGTACTACTGGACAACCAATACGAACGCGCTGGGTTCGGCCGTGAACAACGCGCTGACGGGATTGCAAAACGCCCAGATCACACCGACCGTGAGTCTGCTGTTCGGGATCGTCACGGTCACGATTCCGCCGAATTTCATTTCATCGCTGTTGTCGGTCCTGACCACCGTGCTGAGCCCGCTTTTGACCGCGCTCGACGGTATCATCGATCCGTTGCTGGACTTGCTCGGTGTCCAGCTCGGTGCCGCCACGGTGCATCAGATGTCGCTGACCTGCGGCGTCGCGCAAACAGTCAGCAATTAGAGAAGCAAGACCACCCGATGAGAACCACGCCCGCAATCGAAGAGCTCGACCTGTACGTCTGGGAAGGCAAGGCGGACATTGTCGACCGCGTCGCCCGGTGCATGGCGAGCTTCGACGTCGAAGTGATCCGTGCCGACAACGCGGAGATCTCGCCCGAGCGCGCCGCCTTGCGGCCGTCGCTGGCGATCATCAGCGTGACGATGATCGAAATCGGCGCCGCGTTCCTGCGCGACTGGCAGGCCAACATCGGCATGCCGGTCGTCTGGGTCGGCGCCGCGCGCGATCACGACGCGTCGCAGTATCCGCCCGAGTATTCGCACATCCTGCCGCTCGACTTCACGTGTGCCGAACTGCGCGGCATGATCGGCAAGCTCGTCACGCAGCTGCGGGCGCATACGGCCGAAACGTCGCATCCGACCGAACTCGTCGCGCACTCGGAATCGATGCAGGCCCTGCTGCACGAAGTCGATACGTTCGCCGATTGCGACACCAACGTGTTGCTGCACGGCGAAACCGGCGTCGGCAAGGAGCGCATCGCGCAACTGCTGCACGAAAAACATTCGCGCTACCGGCATGGCGAATTCGTGCCCGTGAACTGCGGCGCGATTCCCGACGGCCTGTTCGAATCGCTGTTCTTCGGTCATGCGAAGGGGTCGTTCACGGGCGCGGTTGTTGCGCATAAAGGCTATTTCGAACAGGCGGGCGGCGGTACGCTGTTCCTCGACGAAGTCGGCGATCTGCCGCTGTACCAGCAGGTCAAGCTGCTGCGCGTGCTCGAGGATGGCGCGGTGCTGCGCGTCGGCGCGGCGACGTCGGTCAAGGTCGATTTCCGCCTGGTCGCCGCGAGCAACAAGAAACTGCCGCAGCTCGTCAAGGATGGCCTGTTCCGCGCCGATCTCTACTACCGGCTCGCGGTGATCGAGCTGAGCATTCCGTCGCTGGAAGAGCGCGGCGCCGTCGACAAGATCGCGCTGTTCAAGTCGTTCGTCGCGCAGGTCGTCGGCGAGGAGCGGCTCGCTCAGTTGTCCGATCTGCCGTACTGGCTGACGGATTCCGTCGCGGACAGCTATTTCCCCGGCAACGTGCGGGAACTGCGCAACCTCGCCGAGCGTGTCGGCGTGACGGTGCGGCAGACGGGCGGGTGGGATGCCGCGCGGCTGCAGCGGCTGATCGCGCACGCGCGCAGTTCGGCCCAGCCGGTCCCGGCGGAGAGTGCGGCCGAGGTGTTCGTCGATCGCAGCAAGTGGGACATGAACGAGCGCAACCGCGTCATTGCGGCGCTCGACGCAAACGGCTGGCGGCGTCAGGATACGGCGCAGCAGCTTGGCATCAGCCGCAAGGTACTGTGGGAAAAAATGCGCAAATACCAGATCTTCGACGAGGAGCCCGAGACCCGCGAAAGTGAGTAATTAATGAGATAAAATCGCGCTGAATTACAACGACTCGGGCGGGAATAGAACTTCATGAGCCATATGACGGGGTTGGGAAGGGCGTGCGTATTGTTCGCCCTGGCGGGAGGCATGCAGGGCGCATATGCGCAAAGTCTGGCGGACAGCGGTTCGCCGGCCGTACAGCAGGCATCGGCGCCGGTGGCGGCGATTCCGGTGATCGATTCGCAGACGTCGCTGCAGCCGCAGGCGGGCGAGTCGACGGGGCCGAGCACGGTCGACGACTTGCAGCGCCAGATCCAGGCGCACACGCTGACGGAAATGCGCACGAGCTACAACGGCAGCTACGGCGCGAGCCTGCTGTTCAACGTGAAGGACGGTGCGTACTTCGTCGCGCTGTTCCAGCAGAAGGCGTTCTGGCGCGTGATCAAGACTTACGACGAAACGCGTGCGGAAGCGATCTATCGCGATTTCTCGCGGCAGGCGGAGCGGCTGGCCGTGAACGAACTGCGGGCGGCGAAGCTGGAATCGCAGAAGGCGCAAATGGACAAGCAGATCGAAGTCACGCAGGATCGCGCGCGGCGTCTGCAGGCCGATATCTCGATCGCCCGCCAGCAGCAGGCGGCGGTCGCGGATCGCCAGAAGAGCGTGCGTAACGAGACGGCCGCATTGCAGGCGCAGCAGGCCGAGCTTCAGTCGCAACTGCGCGCGTTGCAGCAGCAGGTGCGTTCGTTGCAGCGTGAGGCCGATGCGGGCCTGCCGACGACGGCACGCTGAACCCGGCGACGGTGCGGCGACATGCCGCGCCGGACGCACAAGTAACAAGGGCAAGCCGGTTGGCTTGCCCTTTTGCTTTACTGGCCGTCCGGCACGATTCGCCGGCGGCGCGTCACGATGACCGGCCCGCTGCCGCCGCGGGCATCCGACGGCGAGGCGTTGCCGGATGCGTCGCCGGTGTCGCGCGGTGCGCCGTAGCTTTCGCGCGGTTCACGGGGTTCGCGCGGGGCACCGTAGCCTTCGCGCGGCTCACGCGAGCCGTAACCCTCGCGCGGTTCGCGCGAGCCATAGCCTTCACGCGGTTCGCGCGAGCCATAGCCTTCACGCGGTTCGCGGGAGCCGTAGCCGCCGTCGCCGCGCGATTCACGCGAGCCGCCGTGCGAGCCGTACGGGCTGTGACCGCCGCCTTCACGGCCGCCGGGGCGCCCGCCGGTGCGCGGCCCGCGGGGGCCGCTGCCGCCCGGGCGCGAGCCGCCCGTGTCGAGCTGGATCGTGGAAATCGCGCGCTTGTAGATGCCTTGCAGACCCACGGGGGTGCGCAGCATCACCAGGTACTGGTCGAACGACTCGATGCACCCCGTCAGACGAATGCCGTTGACGAGATAGATTTCAACGCGCTTACGTTCCTTGCGCGCCGAATTGATGAAGTCGTTTTGCGGATGGGATTCTGCGGGATTGGCCATTGAGGTGCGGCAGGAGCCTGCGTCAGAGAATATGTTGTGCGTGTGTGTGGCGTGTTCGTCCACAAGGTGTTTGGCGGGATTCTACCCTGTTCAATCGGGGAGCGCGTAGTCGTGATTGTGTCGAACCGTAACCCACTATAGACGTTCCAGCGCATTTTCGCGATTCGGCCAAACGGCTAATACCATTTCGTTACGTCGCGTTACGACTCTCGCACGGCCGTATCACCTGGGTTCGCGCGCGATGTTTACTTTAGTCGCGCGAGCCGGGCGGGCCGGCATATCAGGGATTCGGAACATGAACAAGAGACGATGGGCAGGGTGGGTCGGGAGCGTGGCGTTGCTGGCTTCGGGCAGTGCGATGGCGGGGCATGTCGACCTGTCGGTCGGCATCGGCGTACCGGTCGCGCCGGTCTATGTCGAGCCGGCCCCGGTCTATGTGGCGCCGCAACCTGCCGTGGTCGCCTATCCAGGCTACGGATACGGCTACTACGGCGATGACGACGACGATCGCTATCGCAAGTGGCGCAAGCACTATGACAAGCATTGGCACCGGCACCACGGCGACGACGATGACGATTGAGCCCGAGGCCAGCCCCGCCGGCGCGCATCAGAACGCGTAGTCGGGGTTTTTCGGGTCGAATGCGGTGTCGTCGAGCGTCGCCGGGGCGATTTTCTCGATCACGATCCGCTCGAAGATCTTGCCGTCGTTGTCATAGGATTCGACGGTCCGGAAATAGGGCGCGTGCAGGTCGAGCCCCAAAACTTCCTTCTTCGCGTAGAACTGCGGTCGCCCGGTCGGTGTTTCGTAGGTGAGCGTAACGACGCGCACGCCGTCGATCGTTCTGGCTTCCACATCGGTCGGCCGCTGCACGCCGGCTTCCAGATATTTCTTCCCTTCGGTCAGGTACAGGTTCGTGATGAATTCGGTGCCCAGATCCTTCACCTGGTGATTCGACTGGGCGCGCGCGAGTGCACCGTCGATCGCCGTCCACAGCGGAATCTTGCCGAGCAGGCCGCCGAGGTGGCCGTACATCTCGTCCTTGCGCTGCGTCGTGTCGTAGATGGTCTCCTGTCCGGCGTGCGCGCCGCCCGGCAGCCATTTCGCATAGACGCGCAGCGGCTCGCGGGTGGTCTTCACGAGCATGCGGTCGGGCGTATCGGACCATTTTCCGCTGATGCGTTCCTGGCGCACCATCGTGAACTGGTAGGACGGATAGCCGTTGGGACCGTTACGGATATAGAGCGGCACGGCGAGCGGATCGAGCGCCTTGAAGAGCGTCGTGAGCGTGGCGTCATCGAGTTGCGCGAGCGTACCGCGCTGCGCGGCCGTGCGCAGCCAGCGTGCCTGCTGCGCGACCGGCTCGCGGGTGACTTTCGCGAGATCGGCCGGCAGGGCGACCTCCTGCGCCGCACCCACGGCGCTGGCCGCTTCCTGCGCATGCAGGCCAGTCTGGGCAAGCGACAGCATGCACGCAACTGCCGCGGCGGCGGCATGCCGCGCGTGGCGCTTCCTTCCTTCGTTCATCGGCGGCATCTCCCGGGGCGATGGTTCGTTCAGCCTTGCTTCGCGGCCTTGATTCTGGCGAGTTCCTCGTCGCGCAATGCACGGCGCAGGATCTTGCCGACGTTCGTCTGCGGCAGCGCGTCGCGGAACTCGACGAATTTCGGCATCTTGTAGCCGGTCAGGTTCTTGCGGCAGTGCGCGAGCACGTCGTCGACCGTCAGCGCCGGGTCGCGGCGCACGACGAACACCTTGATCCGTTCGCCCTGCACCTCGTCGGGAATGCCGATCGCCGCGGCTTCGCTGATGCCCGGATGCATCACCAGCACTTCCTCGATCTCGTTCGGATACACGTTGAAGCCCGACACGAGGATCATGTCCTTCTTGCGGTCGATCAGGCGGATGAAGCCGCGTTCGTCCATCACGCCGATGTCGCCCGTGCCGAGCCAGCCGTCTGCGTCGATCACCTTGGCCGTCTCGTCGGGGCGCTGCCAGTAGCCGCGCATCACCTGCGGGCCACGCACGCACAGCTCGCCCGGTTCGCCGACGGGCGCCCAGGTGCCGTCCTCGCGGCGAAAGCGCACGACGGTGGACGGCGCGGGCAGGCCGATCGAACCGCTGAACGCGGCCATGTCGTTCAGGTCCACGGGGTTCATCGTGACGATCGGCGAGCACTCGGTCAGGCCGTAGCCCTCGACGACCGGCCGGCCCGTCACCTGCTGGAAGCGCTCCGCGACCGCGCGCTGCATCGCCATCCCGCCGGCCATCGCGAGCTTCAGCTTCGAGAAATCGCGCTTGCGGAATTCCTCGTTGTCGAGGAACGCGTTGTACAGCGTGTTGATGCCGGTGATCCCGGTGAACGTCTCGTTGCGGATGATCTTCATCACCATCGTCATGTCGCGCGGGTTCGCGATCAGGATGTTGCGCCCGCCGAGGCCCATGAAGATGAAGGCGTTCACCGTCAACGAATAGATGTGATACAGCGGCAGCGGCGTGAGCACGGTTTCGACGTCGCCCGAGACCTGGTCGGCGATCCAGGCCTTCGCTTGCAGCAGGTTCGCGATCAGGTTGCCGTGCGTGAGCATCGCGCCTTTCGCGACGCCGGTCGTGCCGCCCGTGTATTGCAGGAACGCGAGGTCGTCACGCGTGATCGGCACCGGCTGCGGCTTGCCGCGCGCCCCGAGCGCAAGCGCCGAGCGCAACCGGATGGCCTGCGGCAGGTGGTAGGCCGGCACGAGCTTCTTCACGTGCTTCAGCACGAAATTGATCAGGCGTCCTTTCGCATTGAAGCCGTCGGCGAGCAGGTCGCCGAGCGCGGTGACGACGATGTTCTTCACCTGCGTTTCCGGCAGCGCGTCCTGCAGCGTGCGCGCGAAGTTCTCGAATACGACGATCGTCTGCGCGCCGCTGTCCTTCAGCTGGTGCGCGAGTTCGCGCACGGTGTAGAGCGGATTGACGTTGACGACGATCGCGCCGGCCTTCAGCGTGCCGAACAGCGCGACCGGGTACTGGAACGTGTTCGGCAGCATGATCGCGACGCGGTCGCCGGGCTTGATGCCGATGCCTTGCAGGTACGACGCGAACGCGTCGACTTTCTGCGCGAGCGTGCGATAGGTCATCGACGCGCCGGCGCTCACGTAGGCGACGCGTTCGGCGAAGCGGCTCGTGCATTCGTCGAAGAACTGCACGAGCGACGCGTACTGCGTGACGTCGATCTCGTGCGGGACGCCGGGCGGGTATGACGCGTACCAGATGCCGTCGGTGTTCGGCGGAACCTGGGCCGCTGCGGTTGCTGCGGAAGATGACATGACGAGTCTCCGGTCTTTGCTCTCGGCGAGGGCGGGCGCTTCGGCGCCGGCCCGTGCCCCGTGCCGCACGGTCGATCGACGGGACGCCTCGACGCCCCGCACGACCGCGCGTTTCAATCAAATCGTGAACAGGAAGCGGCGCGTGGCCTCGCGCGCTCAGTTCGTGGAATGCAGCGTCGCCGTATCGACGGCGGTCGCAGCCGACTGCGGCAGCCCGAACGCTTCGCTGGCTCCCGCATCGTCGAGCACGGCCGCGAAGATCGACAATTGCGCGCTGTCGGGCATCGGCGCTTTCAGCGCGGCGACGATCAGCGACGACAGTCGCGCGATCATCTGCACGTCGTTCATCGTGCGGCCTTGCGAGAACTCGTCGATCAGGCTTTCCGTTTCGGCGCCCGCGAGCGCGCCGGACAGCGCGCCGATCGCGAAGTGCAGCCGCCAGCCGAGCTCCGTGCGCGGCAGGTGCGGCAACGCGCGCTGGAACGCGTCGAAGAAGCGGCCCGCGACGCTCGCGTAATGCGCGGTCAGGAAGTTGCGCACGAACGGCGACGGATCGGTGTACGCACGGCCGATCAGGCGCAGGAAGCCGGGCCCGCCGCGTTCGGGATTGCGCGAGGCCTTCAGCGCCGGAATGAACATCGCGCCGAGCACGTGCTCGCAGGTGATGTGCGTGCCGAGTTGCGCATCGAAGCGGTCGAGGATGCCGAGGCGCTCCTGGTTGAGCTGGTCGAGCCGGCGCGACAGCATCGCGTGGATCAACGCCTCCTTGCTGCCGAAGTGGTAGTTGACCGCGGCGAGGTTGACCGCCGCGCGCGAGGTGATCTGGCGCATCGACATCGCCTCGAAGCCGTGCTCGATGAACAGGTCCTCGGCCGCATCGAGGATGCGTGCCTTCGTCCCGCCGGTCTGCCGCGTGCCGGATGACCGTGCCCCGGACGGCCGTCCCGCGGATGGCCGCCCCTCCTGACTTACTGCCATGTCCCGCCTCCCATGCCGGTCGCCCGGCCGCGAACTGGTGATTTGTTTGTCTGATTCAAACAGCCGTTTTTATTAAGATAAAAAATCGCGGACGGAGCGGGCAAGCGGGGAATCTGGACAAATTCCTCTAGTTCGATGTGCGAATGCGGAAAGTATCGCGCGTGCCCTCGGCAGGACGGGGCACGCGCGATGATGCGGTGCGGCAATGCGCGGGTTCAGCCGACCGTGCTACGCGTATTGACCGATTGCGTCATGTCGATGCCGCGCCGCTCGCGGCTGAACAGGATCAGCACGGCGATCACGACGGCGACGATGCCGGCCACGAGCGCGAGCGCGAAGCCGTAATTGTCGTTGTTCGAAACGGCGAGCGAGGCCTGCATCGTCGCGTTGCCCGACGCGAGCAGGTTGCCGAGCTGGTAGACGACGCCGGGGAAGGTCGCGCGGAGCTCGTCGGGCGAGATCTCGTTCAGGTGAACCGGGATCACGCCCCACGCACCCTGCACGGAGATCTGCATCAGGAACGCCCCCGCGGCGAGGGCCACCGGGCCGCTCGAGAACGCCCACAGCGGCAGCACGGGCAGGGCGATCAACGCGGCGATGAAGATGGCGCGACGCCGGCCGATCCGCTCCGAGATCGCGCCGAACGACAGGCCGCCGACGATGGCACCGATGTTCAGCACGATCGTGATCCACGACACGGTATGCGGATCGAAGTGATGCTGTTCGCGCAGGAACGTCGGATAGAGATCCTGCGTGCCGTGCGAGAAGAAATTGAACGCGGTCATCAGCACGATCGCGTAGATCGTGAGCTTCCAGTTCTGCTTCAGCGTGGTGCCCAGGCTCGGGCGCGGGCGTTTTTCCATCTGCTTCCATGCCGGCGATTCGGGTACGTGCGAGCGCACGTACAGCACGAGCAGCGCGGGCAGCACGCCGACCATGAACATGCCGCGCCAGCCGATGTACTGGTAGAACAGGCCGAACACGACGGACGCGAGCAGGTAGCCGCTCGGATAGCCGGCCTGCAGCAGCCCCGACACGAAGCCGCGCGCATGGGTCGGCACGGTTTCCATCGTGAGTGCCGAGCCGACACCCCATTCGCCGCCCATCGCGACGCCGAACAACGCGCGCAGCACGAGCAGCGCGGTCAGGCTCGGCGCGAAACCCGATGCGAGCTCGAGCAGCGAGTAGCACGCGATGTTGACCATCAGCGTCGGGCGGCGGCCGAAGCGATCGGCGAGCCGGCCGAAGATCAGGGCGCCGATCGGGCGCATCGCGAGCGTCAGCGTGAGCGCGAACGCGACGGCGGGAATCGTCGACCCGAATTCGGCGGCGATGTCCTTCAGCACGAACACCATCAGGAAGAAATCGAACGCATCGAGTGTCCAGCCGAGGTAAGCGGCGATCGTGACGTTGCGTTGTTCGCGGGTCCAGCTCATGTCCGAGGTCTCCTCGTTGGCTTGCGCACGTCGTGGATGCGGATGCCGTCCCGGCTTGCGCGCGGTGCGGGGGCATGGATCGAGTGTAGGCGGCGGCGCAGGACGATGTGGGGCGCGATACCGTCGAATCGGGAATAATCCCTAGGAAATGAACTGTTTCGGAAATGGCAATGCCGTCGCGCGCAGCCGGCGACAGGCCTCTGTATCATTCCGGAAGGCTGTTTGTATCTGTTTTGTAATGCGCCCGATGCGCATCGTCACCGAATCAGGAGTCCCGATGACCGAACGTTCCGCCGCCACGCTGCCCGTGCTCGAGACTGCGCGGCTGTGGCTGCGTCCGCGTGTGCTGGCCGATCTCGACGCGTGCGTCGCGATGGATCGCGATCCCGAGGTCACGCGGCACATCGCGGGCCCGTGGCACGATCCCGTCGAGCATCGTCGCTTCGTCACGCACCGGATCACGTGCGACTATCCGCCAGGCCTCGGCTACTGGTCGATCTTCGAGAAAGCCGCCCCCGACGCATTCGTCGGCTGGATCCTGCTGATTCCCGACTATGTGGACGGCGCGCACGACGTCGAGATCGGCTGGCGGCTGGTGCGTGCGACCTGGGGGCGCGGCATCGCGAGCGAAGCCGCGGCGGCCGTCGTGCGTCACGCGTTCGACACCGTGCGCCTGCCGCGCGTGATCGCCGATATCGCCGAGGCCAACAGCGGCTCGCTGAATGTCGCGCGAAAGCTCGGGATGCGTCGCGTGAGCGTCGTGCACGACGGCATTCCTTACATTCGACATCGTCTCGAACGCAACGATCTGCGCACGTAGCGCGGCGTCATGCGTGGGCGGGCCGTCGGGCGGTTGTCAGAGATCGTCAACCGCAGGCGTATCGAGGTCATGACGTATTAACGGCTCGCTTGATCAGGAGTATCGTTGCCGGAATTTCGTAACATGGGGTACGACCATGGCGCTCGGCAACGACGTTCACCTGATTCCCGTCAAGCTGGAAGAACTGCGTCCCACGCAGATGACGGTCGGCTATCGCGAAGTGAAGGCGAAGCGCAAGCACTGGAAGGCGCTCAACAAGCGCGCACGCAAGGCCGCGATCGAATCGCACTGGTTCCCGGCCGTGCTCGGCCCGGACGGGCTGCACTACATCACCGATCACCACCACCTCGGCCTTGCGCTGATCGAGGAAGGCGAGGCGCGCGTGAACGCGATGCTGCTGAAGGACCTGTCGTGGCTCGACGACACGATCTTCTGGCGGATGATGGAACACAACCAGTGGGTGCATCCGTTCGGCGCGGACGGCACGCGCCGCGACTACGCGAATCTGCCGAAGGCGCTGACGGGGCTCGTGGACGATCCGTACCGCAGCCTCGCCGGAGAACTGCGTACGGCGGGCGGCTATGCGAAGGATGCGACGCCGTTCAGCGAATTCCTGTGGGCCGACTACCTGCGCCAGCACGTGTCGCTCGACCAGATCCGCAAGAACTTCGCGAAGGCGCTCGACATCGCACTGCATCGCGCGCATGAGCAGGATGCACGCTATCTGCCCGGCTGGTCGGGCGTCATCGCCGTCAAGCCCTGACCGCCTCATGACGACCGCCCCGATCCGCCCCGATGCCGGCCCGCAGCATGCCGACCATTTCGCCGCGCTCGACGCGGCCGCGCCGCCGCCCACGCGACGCATCGGCCTCGATGCGCTGGCCGGCCTGTCGATCGCGGGGCTGCTGATTCCCGAGGCGGTCGCGTACGCGGGGCTGGCGAACCTGCCGCCGCAGGCCGGCCTGATCGCGTTGCTGTCGGGGCTCGTCGTCTATGCGCTCACCGGCAGCAGCCGCTTCGCGATCGTGTCGTCGACGTCGTCGTCGGCCGCCGTGCTCGCGGCGACCGTGCTCGCGGAATCGGGGATGGCGCTCGCCGCGCAGCTCGCGCTCGCGGCGGCGCTCGTCGTGATGACGGGCGTGCTGTTCATCCTGGCGGGTGCCGCGCGGCTCGGCGGCATGTCGGATTTCGTCGCGCGGCCCGTATTGCGCGGCTTCACGTTCGGCCTCGCGCTGACGATCGTCATCAAGCAGTTGCCGAAGATCCTCGCGATTTCGGTGCAGCACAGCGATGCGCCGCATGTCGCGCTCGACCTGATCACCGGCGCGCCGCACGCGAATCTCGCGAGCGTCGTGCTCGGCGCCATTGCGCTGGCGTTGCTGTTCTCGCTCGGGCGCAGCTCGCGCGCGCCCGCGACGCTCGTCGTGATCGTGCTGTCGATCGCGGCCGGCTACGCGATCGACTGGCAGCGATACGGGATCGCGATCGTCGGCCATATCGATTTCAAGCATATCGAGTTCGGCCTGCCGACCCTCGACCGCAACGCGTGGATGCAAACCATCGAGCTTGCGTTCGCGCTGATGCTGATCCTGTACGCGGAATCCTACGGGTCGATCCGCAACTTCGCGCTGAAGCATGGCGACAGCGTGTCGCCGAACCGCGACCTCGTCGCGCTCGGCTGCGCGAACCTCGTGTCGGGCCTGCTGCACGGGATGCCGGTCGGCGCCGGCTATTCGGCGACCTCGGCGAACGAAGCGGCCGGCGCGCAGTCGCGCTTTGCCGGCCTGTGGGCGGCGGGCGTGGTCGCGCTGATCGTCTGGCTGCTGCTGCCGCAGCTCGCGCGCACGCCGGAGCCCGTGCTCGCGGCGATCGTGATCTTCGCGGTCAGCCATTCGCTGCATCCGTCGGTATTCCGGCCGTACTGGGCCTGGCATCGCGACCGTCTGGTCGTGATCGCCGCGCTGCTCGCGGTGCTCGTGCTCGGCGTGCTGCACGGGCTGCTCGCGGCCATCGGCGTGAGCCTGCTGCTGACGCTGCGCAAGCTGTCCGAGCCGAACGTCAGCGTGCTCGGCAGGCTGCGCGACAGCCACGATTTCGTCGACGTGGCGAGCCATGCCGACGCGAAGCCGGTGCCAGGCGTGCTGATCGTGCGGCCCGAGGCGCAACTGTTCTTCGCGAATGCGGACCGGATGCTGAACCGCGTGCGCGCGCTGATGAAGGCCGCGCCGGACGCGCATGCCGTGATGCTGAGCCTCGAGGAAACGCCGGATGTCGACAGCACGACGATCGAATCGTTGCGCACGTTCGCGGCCGAATGCACGGCGCGCGGGTTGCGGCTCGCGATCGTGCGGCTCAAGGTGCACGCGCTGCATGCGTTGCGCCGCGCAGCCGACGATACGCTGCACGACGATGCGATGTCCGAACTGAGCGTCGACGAGAGCCTGCAACTGCTGCAGGCCCGGATGACGCCGGACGGCAGCGACGGCACGACCGCTGCGTGACGGGGCGGCGCGGGGGCGCCGCGCCGGTGAGTGCTATGGCGACACCACGGCGTCGGCGGAGCGATCGATCACGTCGGTCACTTCGGCCGACGTCGGCGCATAGGCGCCTGCATGCGCACAGGCGACGGCCGCGCACGCGGCTGCGTAGCGCAGATGTTCGGCGGCGGATGCATCGGGACGCGCGAGCTGGCTCGCGAGCCAGCCGCCGATGCTCGCATCGCCGCAACCGACGGTGTCGGCCACGTCGGTCGGGAACGCGGGCTGGAACAGCACGATGTCGCGATGCAGGAGCTGCATGCCGGATGCGCCGCGCGTGACGAGCATCGCGGCGTCCGGCGCCCACGTGCGCAGTTGCGCGAGCGCGGCGGCTTCATCGAGTTCGGGAAACAGCCCGCGCAGATCCTCGTCGGATACCTTGATCCAGTCGGCGAGCCCGGCCAGCCGGCGCAGCGTGTCGCGATACGACGGCGCGGCCATCGGTGCGCGGAAGTTCGGGTCGAACGAGATCCGCTTGCCGGCCGCCCGTGCCGCTTGCGCCACGTCGATCAGGCGCGACGCGAGCGGCTCGCGCACGACGCCGAGCGAACCGACGTGCACGATCTCGGCTGCGTCGAGTGCGCCGGCGGGCAGGTCCGCCGGATCGAACGCGAGATCGGCGCTGTTCTCGCCGATGAAGAAGTAGTGGGGCGGCTGCTTCGACACGACCATCGCGAGCAGCGGCGCGCGATCGACCTGCCGGATGAAGCGCAGGTCGAGCCCCGCGTCGGCGCTCTTGCGCATCAGCTCGTCACCGAAGGTGTCGCGGCTGACCGTGCCGGCGAAGGCCGTCGGCACGCCGAGTCGCGCACCGACGCGCGCGACGTTCCAGCATGAGCCGCCGGCGACGCTGTGCCAGTGCTGGTCGTCGTCGCGGATGAAATCGGTCAATGCTTCGCCGAATACGATCAGGCGGGGAAACGTCGTCGTCATGTCGAAACCTTGTGCGGCGGCGTTGCACGCGGCCATGCAGCGGTTGATCTGAAAGGACGGGCAGTGCGGGTCGTCGCACGTCGCGACGCGGCCCGGCACCGCCCGGTTGCTCGGGCGAACAGGTGGCGCGATCAGCGCGGGGTGCTCCAGCCCTTGTAGCTCTTCACGTTGTCGCGCGTGATGAGCGTCGGCTCGATCAGGATCATCGGGTTGGCCGGCTTCTGGCCGTTCATGATCCCGTAGCCGACGTTGACGGCCTGCTGCGCCATTGCCCAAGGGTCCTGGCTCGACGACGCCTGCACGAGCGTATTCGACTTGAGCGCGACCTCGATATCGGGCGCACCGTCGACCGACGTGATCACGATGTTCGGGCGGTTCAGCTGCTTCGCGGCAAGATCGCTGCCGATCGCCTGCGGGTCGTTGATCGTGAACACGGCATCGAGCTTCGGAAAGCGCGTCAGGTAGCCCTGCATCGCGTTCATCCCGCCTTCACGCGAGCCCTTGCCGTCCTGGTCGCTCGACAGCACCTTGATGCCGGCGCTTTTCGCGAGCACGGTCTTGCAGCCGTTGACGCGATCGATCACGGCCGACACCTGCGGGCCGTTCTCGATGATCACGTTGCCCTTGCCGTTGAGTTTCTTCGCGATGTAGTCGCATGCCAGCTCGCCGGCCTTCACGTTGTTGGTCTGCACGGTCGCGTTCGCGCCGGCCGCCGCGACGTCGACCGCGACGACCGTGATGCCGGCCGCCTGCGCCTTCTTCACCGCGGGCTCGATCGCCTTCGGATCGGTCGCGTTGAGCAGGATCATGTCGACGTGCGCGGAGATGAAGTTGTCGATCTGCGTGAACTGCTTGTTCAGGTCGTAGTCGGCCGACACGGCCGTGACCTTCGCGTTCGGATTGATCTGCTTGGCGCGCGCCTCGGCGCCCTTGACGATCGTGACGAAGTACGGGTTGCCGAGCGACCCGACCGTGACGCCGATCGATTTGAGCGGCTTGTCGGCCGCGTGCGCGGCGGAAGCGCCGAAGGCGAGTGTGCAGGCGACGGCGGTCAGGGCGGCTTTGTGCTTGAACATGTCGTTGTGTCTCCGTGAAGTGGCTTGGCGGGCGGGCGCAGGGATCGGCCAGCGCCGCCAGGTTGAATGGACGGGCAGGGGCTCAGGTACGGGCCGAATCGCGCTGGCGGTAGCGGTCGAGCGCGACGGCGCCGATGATCACGAGCCCCTTGATGATGTATTGCCAGATGTCGGACACGCCGAGCAGCACGAGCCCGTTGGTCAGCACCGCGATGATCAGTGCGCCGATCAGCGTGCCGACGATCGAGCCGACGCCGCCGACGAAGCTCGTGCCGCCGAGGATCACCGCGGCGATCGCGTCGAGTTCGTACGACTGGCCGAGCTGCAGGCCGTTGGCCGCATAGAGCCGCGCGGCCGACATCACCGCGCCGAGGCCGGCGAGCAGCCCCGATGCCGCGTACACGAACAGCTGAATCGCCCGCACGTTGATGCCCGACAGGCGGGCGGCTTCCGGATTGCCGCCGACCGAGTAGATGCGCATCCCGAGCACCGTGCGGCGCAGGATGAACCACGAGATCGCGATCACCGCGCACGCGATCACGACGAGCCACGGCACGCCGAGGATCGTGCCGTTGCCGATGAACGCGAACGGCAACTGCGGATTGAACACGGTCGTGTCGTTGCCGATCAGGCGCGCGACGCCGCGCACGGCCGTCATCGCGCCGAGCGTGACGATGAACGGCGGCAGGCGCAGGAACGAGATCAGGCCACCGTTGATCGCGCCGAACACGAGGCCGACGAGGAGCGCGAACGGCACGCCGAGCCAGCCCCAGCCGGGGATGGTCGACGCGAGCAGTGCCGCGACGGCCGCGGCGGCGAGCACCGAGCCGACCGACAGGTCGATGCCGCCCGTCAGGATCACGAAGGTCATGCCGGCGGCCAGCACGATGTTGATCGATGCCTGCTGCGTGACGATCGACAGGTTCTGCAGCGTGAAGAAACCGTCGGTCAGGAAGCCGAAGCCGATGCACAGAACCAGCAGCACCGGCAGCATGCCGGCGGTGCGGATCAGCGATTGCATGCGGGCGCGTTGATCGGCGCCGCGCAACAGCGGCGTACGGGTGGCCACCGGCTGGGCCGTCGCGGAAGCGAGGTTCCGCTGCTTGGTCGGGTTGATCATTTCGGTAACCTGAATGTAAGAAAAGAAATGAAAAGGGCGAGCCTCAGTGCGCGTCGGCGAGTTCGGCTTGCGAGCCGGTGGCGAGCGCGATGATGGCTTCCTGCGTGATGGGCGTAGGCGTGTAGCCGCCGAGTTCGCCGGCGATCTCGCCTTCGCGCATCACGAGCACGCGGTCGGCGACACCGATGATCTCCGGCAGTTCGCTCGAGATCACGATCACGCCCACGCCGGCCCGGGCCAGTTCGTTGATGATCCGGTAGATCTCGGATTTCGCGCCGATGTCGACGCCGCGTGTCGGTTCGTCGAGGATCAGCACGCGCGGCTTCGTCTCGAGCAGGCGCGACAGCAGCACTTTCTGCTGGTTGCCGCCCGACAGCGCGCCGACGTTGACGTTCGCGTTCGGCACGCGGATCGACAGCGACGCAATGGCGTCCCGCGCGCGTTCGGCGCCGCGCGCGAGATCGAGTGCACCGAGCCGCGCATCGCGGTTGCAGACCGAGATGTTGATGTTGTCGCGCACGCTCATGTCGAGGAACAGGCCCTGGCGCTTGCGGTCCTCGGTCAGGTAGACGAGGCCCGCGTCGATCGCATCGCGCGGCGAGTGCGCGCCGAACGTGCGTTCGCCCACCTTCACGTCGCCGCACACGCGCGGTTCGGCACCGAAGATCAGCCGCGCGAGTTCGGTGCGGCCTGCGCCGACGAGCCCCGCGATGCCGAGCACTTCGCCGGCGTGCAGGTCGAGGCTGCAGCCGCGCACGCGCGCGCCGTCGGCGATGTCGCGGACCGACAGCAGCAGGTGGCCGGGGTCGTACGGTGCGTGTTCCTTCTTGTAGAAGCCGGAGATGTCGCGGCCGACCATCATCGCGACGAGGCGCTCGGCCGACAGCGAGGCGCGTTCGAGCGTGCCGACGTACGCGCCGTCGCGCAGCACCGATACGCGGTCGGACAGCTCGTAGATCTCCGCCATCCGGTGGCTGATGTAGATGATCGCGAGGCCTTCCTCGCGCAACTGGCGGATCAGCCGGAACAGGTGCTCGGTTTCGCGCGACGACAGCGGCGTGGTCGGCTCGTCCATCACGAGGATGCGCGCCCGGGTGTGCACGGCGCGTGCGATCTCGACGAGCTGCTGCTCCGCGATCGACAGCGTGTCGACGAGCGTGTCGGGCCCGAACGACGCACCCAGGCGCGCGAGCACGTCCTCGCAGCCGCGCGCCATCGCCGCGCGGTCGATCGTGCCCCAGCGCCGGTTGCCGCGCCGCAGTTCGCGGCCGATGTAGATATTTTCCGCGACGCTCAGGTTCGGCGACAGGCACAGTTCCTGGTAGATCACCGCGACGCCTGCATCGCGCGCGGCAAGCGGGCCGTCGATGTCGATGCGGGCTCCGTCGATCAGGATCTCGCCGCCGGCGTCGGCACGGTATGCGCCCGACAGGATCTTCATCAGCGTCGATTTGCCCGCGCCGTTTTCGCCCATCAGCGAATGGATCTCGCCGGGATAGACGGTCAGGCTGACGTTGTCGAGCGCACGCACGGCCGGGAACGTCTTGCTGATCCCGCGCATCTCGAGCAACGGACGGGGCGACTCAGATCGCGACATGGTTGACCTCCTGCGAGTCGGTGCGGGCGCCCTTGAGGATGCCGGCCCGCGGGGAGAAGTTGAAGAACATCGGCAGCGTGGCCGCGCCGATCGCACCGGCGTCGGCGCCGAACGTGCCGCGTACGAGCACCGGCGTGCCGCGCGCTTCGGGCGCGGTGGCCACGAGCGCGGCGCGCAGGCGCGTCGTGACCGCGTCGAGCAGGCCCGCGTCGGTATCGGCGTCGAGCACGACCACCGGCGCGTCGACCACGCACAGCACCGCGCGCAATGCCGGCGCCAGCGCGTCGACGCAATCGTCGATCCATTCGTCGACGGCGGGCAGGCCGCGGGCGATGCACGCTTCGAGATCGGCCCGGTTGTCGACCGTTTCGCCGTGATGGCGCAGATGGCGCACCAGCGCATGCAGCGAGGCGCGTGCGAGCAGGATGTCCCACGGGCCGCGTGGCGGCGGCGCGGAAGCCAGCCGGCTCGGCGGCACGGGAATCACGGCGATGTCGCCTGCATTGCCGGTCACGCCGCGCAGGCAGTCGCCGTCGATCGCGATGCCGCCGCCGATGGCCGGCCCGATGAACAGGTAGACGAAGTCGTCGCACTGCCGGCCGTATCCGTAGAACAGCTCGGCGATCGCGGCTGCGTTGCCGTCGTTTTCGCCGAACACCGGAAGCGACGACGCGCGACCGAGGTCGGCCGCGAAATCGACGTCCTCCCACGCGCGGAACGTGTCGGGTGCGAGGCCGAGCTCGCGCATCCACGCGCCGAGGTTGTACGGCTGCGCGACACCGATGCCGGTCAGGCGGGCGCGCTCGTGGTCGGGGAGCAGGGCCTGCATCGCGTCGATATCGTGGCGGACAATCTCGAGTACGTCTGCGGGCGGCGGCAGCAACGTGTCATGCGAGCGGCGGCCGAGCACGTCGCCCGCGAAGTTGACGAGGGCCGTTTCGATGCGCATGCGGTCGAGATGGACGCCGATGCCGAACGCACCGCTCGGATCGAGGCGGATCAGCGAGGCAGGCTGGCCGCGCTGGCCTTCGGTGCGGCCCGCGAATTCGATCAGCTTCGCATCGGCGAGCGACGCGATGATGCTGCCGACTGCCGTTCCCGTCATGCTCGCGAGGCGAGCGAGGTCGGCCTTCGACGCGCTGCCTGCGCGGCGCAGCGTCTTCAGCAGCAGGCGCTCGTTGTAACGGCGCACGTTGGCCGAGTTGCTTCCCTGGCCGAAGTGCGGGCTTCTCATGGCGTCTCCTTCCATGGTGCGCTGTCCGGCAGCGCATTAAATAAATCACGTTGATTTATTTAACCGCGCGCACGTCGGCGTGTCAGCCTAGGGAAATCCCGGTTTGGGTGGAGGCGGGATGCTTTGGTGTGGGGTGTCCGGAATCGGGGATGGAGCGCGGAGATCGAGAAAATCGGGCGTGGGATGGTTTGTTGGTGGGGTGGTCCGCGCGCGTGGCGCCGGGCTGTTGCCGGATTTGCCGCATGCCGTTAGGGCTCGCTGGCACCGGGTGTGCAAAGCCAAAGCGACTGGTTTGCTCTCCGGGATGGGGAGGTGTGTTTCCGGCGCCGGAAATGAAAAAAGGCCGGCTAGAAGCCGACCTTTTTATAAAACAGATGGTGCCCAGGAGAGGACTCGGTCACACAAGCGCGACCCCGGCTGCGCTTGCAAGCGCAGCCTTTCGAGTCCTCGCGCAAAGCGCGCAGGCGCTTTGCTTCCTGGGCTGGAAATGAAAAAAGGCCGGCTAGAAGCCGACCTTTTTAAATACAGATGGTGCCCAGGAGAGGACTCGAACCTCCACGATGTTGCCACCGCTAGGACCTGAACCTAGTGCGTCTACCAATTCCGCCACCTGGGCACGTTTCGCTTGTTGCTGCATCGCGAAAGAACGCAATTATAGCGTGTCCGAAGAGGCTGTCAACACAATTTCAGGTCGCGAACGAAAAATAATTGAGCACGCTGTTCGGTCGGGGGAAGGACGGGGAAGCGGGCATGCGCGCCACTTGCATGTGCGACGACGCCATTTTGCGATTGGCGCGTATTTTCGCGCGCCGGAAATGAAAAAAGGCCGGCTAGAAGCCGACCTTTTTAAATACAGATGGTGCCCAGGAGAGGACTCGGTCACACAAGCGCGACCCCGGCTGCGCTTGCAAGCGCAGCCTTTCGAGTCCTCGCGCAAAGCGCGCAGGCGCTTTGCTTCCTGGGCCGGAAATGAAAAAAGGCCGGCTAGAAGCCGACCTTTTTAAATACAGATGGTGCCCAGGAGAGGACTCGAACCTCCACGATGTTGCCACCGCTAGGACCTGAACCTAGTGCGTCTACCAATTCCGCCACCTGGGCACGTTTCGCTTGTTGCTGCATCGCGAAAGAACGCAATTATAGCG
>NZ_JAAGPH010000008.1:0-119920 GCF_017104705.1 Burkholderia sp. Se-20373
TGGCAGAGGAGCCACAGTTGCGCGATACGCGTGCGGCGAAGTCGAGAAGTGCGGCCGATGGATTGGCCGCATAAAATTCGACCGCCGTTCGTTGGTCCTCCGTCATGTTGGCAGAGGAGGCGCGGGCCGCGCCGGGTTCGTAGTCGTAGCTGTCTTCATCGACCTTCAATTCGGCAGTCGTATGCGTGACGATCCCGGACACGATTCCGACAACTTCCGTCGACCATTCCTGATCGTGCATCGCCTCACGGCGGTATTCGTTGATCGCGTCGCGGTGGGCTGCATCACGTTCGGCGTCGGTATCGTAGAACTCGACGTGAGAGCCGGCCGGGTCGTAAACGAAATAGCCGTCGGTCGTGATCGCCGCCCGCTTGTCCGCCGGCGCGGCTGCGGGCTGCTCGACAGGGGATGCGGCAAGGATCAGTTCGTCGGAGAATCGCGCGAACGAATCCGCGTCCTGAAACAGCAGCCCGGAGAAGTAGGCTCCTGCGTATTTGCGCGCGATCGCTTCGATCGATTTGCGCGTCAGCGCATCAGCGGGGCTCTTATCGGTGGTGGTCATGCTTCCTCCGCTGCGCGCTCGGCAAGCACTTCGTCGACCTTGGTGCGCGACGCGGACCCGCGTGCGGCTCGCTGACGGCGCAGTGCGTGCGCGAGCGCCCACGCATCATCGGTGAACGTGACCCAGTGCGTCGGGTTTCGGCCGTATTCCGAAAGCGGCCCCAGCAGTTTCCCCGGCACTCGGCCGAACGACAGAAGGCCCGCGTCCTCGAACTTGCGGAGTGCCGCCAGATCGTCATCGTTCATGCGCTTGCCTTCAAGCAAGCCGCCGTAGTCCACGCTGCACGATTCCGCGTAGAGGATGATGCTGCGCTCGACCTTCGTGAGCGTGATGATGTCGATGGTGGTCATGCTCATGCTCCTTCGAATTCTTGGTCGACGCGCATAGGCCGCGAAGCGTCGCCCGCTTCAGCGTGCTGCTTGCGTGCCGTTCCCAACGGGGTGATTGCCTCAAGCGCTACGCAGCCCGAAACGCCTTCCACCATCACCACTGCGGTGTGGCCGCTCAGCACCCATGCTTCACTACGCGTCTTCGTCGCAACACCCTCGTCTTCACCGATGATCCGGTGGTACTTCACGATCGCGCCGACGCCATGCTGGCGATTCCAGTCGGCGACCACTCGCTCCAGTCTTATCGATGTCATTTTCATGATGACCCTCGGTTGTTCGCCTAGCTGCAAGCGGCGATAACTTCCTCTTCCCACGCTTCGATAGGCGAGTCGCCATCGAGATACGGCTCGATCCACGGATCGCCGGGCTTGCACGCACCAGTATTCGCCGTATAAGAGCGTTCGCCCCACTGACCCCACGCGAGTGCGTCGATCCGCTCCAGCCATACGTCATACGGCAGATCGCGCTCCACTTTCTCGACGCCGATGACCGGATATCCGAGCGATCGCCCATCATCCAACAAGGTGATGGTGTCGCCTTCTTCAAATACCTTTTCCGTGAGCGCGCGACCTTCCCAGGTCAGCCGCTGAAACGGACCGCAATAAACGATCACGCCATCGACCACATAAAGCGTGGTCAGGTCTTGCCCCCGATCCATGAGATCGACCTTGTACATCGTTACGTCGCGCTTGCTCACGCCAGCGGGATTCTCGGCACGCGCCTGCTCTTCCATGAACACTCTCCACTGATCAAACACACGATTTGATATTAGGTCAGTTTATCTGACCGAGCAAGTACGATCTTCGGATTGAATCGGCCGACTCTTCATGATGTTTTCCAGATCATTGAGATCTGCGAATCGAACGATTTCGCCATCGCCCACAACGCGGCCGCCCGACCCATAGATTTGGATCGTGCAGTCCTCTCCCCAAACCCTTCGCATGCGCCGGATAACGTCGTCACGCGCTTGATCATTCGCAAACATCCGTCCTCCATCCTCGCAAGCCGGCGGCTCGCCACCCGAACTCACCCATACACGCCATCAGGAAAGGCGCAATGCCTCACTGGACGCACTCACGCCACTAAACAGACGTGCGGACCGACCGGCATCCTTGCCGGCGAGAAAATCCCCGTAGAGACTGCGATCGATTTTCGAGTCCGAAGTCCGATCGCGCGGCTCCAACTCGCCGCTTGCCTCCGGGTACTTCAACTTGATATACGCTGCGATCGCGGCTTCGTTCTTCGAATCGGCAAACTCGCCCACCTGGTTCGCAACCGTCGTGACCCACGCACCACAGAACATGTCGGCCCGCTCGATTTTTCGACTGCTCGCACAACGCTTCAATCGCGCAGCGATGTACGCCGCGCGGGCCTTTTTGCACTGCCGAAACAGCACCTCGAACGCGTAAGCGGCAATTTCGGCCGACTGCCCGACGCCGATGAAGCGCCAGCCTCCATTTTTCCGGTAGCTTTCGAATATGACCGCGCACCCGAACGCCGCGCCAACCGTTCCAACCAACGCCGCTTCCCACAGCGGGGGCCGACGCTTTGCCCCTGCACTCGCGGCAGCATCGGCAACCGAGGCTGCTTCGACCTGATCCTCGTTGATGCCATGCAACCGCATGAGCGCACGTGCCTGCCGCAACGCGGCAGCAGCTTCGTGTTCGTTCGAGCTTTTAGACAGAGCAAGGCATTTCCTGATCTTTTCGAAGACTTTCACCTGGTCGGGGGTCATTCGTCACTCCATCGATAGCTGTGCTCTACGATCGCGTCGCGATCGCACTGCTGAGTTCGTCCGGGGATGGAAATCGCCGGCGTCGCATCGGACATCGGCGTTGGACCGCTGGCTAGCGCCAGGGCTTTGGAATACTGGTGGATTGGCCCGTTAGAGCGGTGATACGTCACGACATCGGCGCGAGCGCTAAGCAACGTAAAGAAGCTGCTCGACATTGGCTCGTTTCCAAAAAAGAGCCGGATGAACGGTGCAAGTCCATCCGGCAATCCGAGGGCCATTCCGGGTCAGCATCCGACTTCGAGCGGGGTCTCGTTTCGGGCGCTTTCCCGCTACGGAAATGCCGGTATAATGCAACCGAAAATTCCGTATGATTGTAACGATACATGCAAAGTGACAGGGAGTCAAACGATGCAGATTCGCTTGCCTGACCCCGCAGTACAAGAGGTCGTGTCCGAAATCATTGACGTGACTGGTGATGCCGATCTCGCGAAAAATCTCCTTCGCCTTTCACTCATCGCACCACATCAAATCTGCGACGCAACCGTAGCAATTGCAAGCGCGACGCTGCTTGCGAAAACCGCGATGCCGCAGGAGCAGGAGAAATTTCTGCGTGCAATGCGGTATCAGTTGGCTCCGATTCGGCAGGACCACACGCTCGTTGCACTCGCTCTTGCACTGGTCGAGGCTGACGCAGCCACGACCGACGATGTGTTCCGCGATCGTCGGATCATCTCCGACGCACTCTTCGAGTCGCGTCTTGCGGCAATCAAACAGCTTATTCGCCACTGAGGTGACCGAATGGGGCATCCGTATTCCGCAGTTGAAACGGGCCAGATTGCGCCCTCCCCGATTGAGCGGGCCGGCGCAGATACCACGGCTTACGACGCCGAGATCGTCGGGCTGAACAAAAGGCAATTGACGGCGAGAGTGTTGACGATGGAGGCGGAGCAGGCCAAGCGCGAGCACCTGCTCGGTGATCCTTCCAAATTGGCCGATTACGCCGTGGACAAAGGGCTATCGGTCGATGAAATGAGAGCGTTGCTTCAATCAAATCACGGGAACAACGCTGATCGCCTCGCGAGGTACAAGGAAGTGCTCTCGGTTAAGCCCGATGAACCGCGAGCGCAAATCGGTTGGAAAGAATTGCAGCCTGATCAACATCAACCACGTAATACGGATACCCGCCGAATGAAAAGCTTTCAGCGTCTCCAGCAACACATCCTCGCCACCGACCGCGCGTTCGGCCAAGGTATTGCAATCACGCCACGGGCGGAAAGACTGCGCGCAGCGTTCCGCCGCGGCGTCGCAGTCGGCGCGACAGCCGGCGCAACACTGATGGCAGCAGCCGCTTACGTGCAAGTGGGCCCCGGCTCCTACGACCCGCAGAAGCTGTACGTGGGCGATGCGAGCGACAGCCGCGTCATGGCAAGCATTTACGACCACCACCGGAAACTGCTGGCCGCTCGTGAACGCGTTCACGATATAAAGCTCGCCATGATCGCAGGGGATGGGCCCGAAAGCCTCGAAGAGCAGGCCGCACAATTTCGCGAGGCCCGTGCAGATGAACAGCGAATCGCTCGCGAATTCGCACAGCAGACCCATGGTCTCTCTTCGGAGCAGATCCGCCATATCGTCGGCGACGACGACTCATCGCAGGACGACTCTGAAATCGTCGCCCAGGCTGCTCCTCGCTTCCGCCCCTGAGAGGCCATCATGCTTGCGCCGCATTCCACCCGACTCTTCTTCGATCAAAACGACGCCTTCCGCTGCGACGCAGAGGACAGCGCCCAGGTTGACGCGTACATTCGCGCGATGCGCGTTGTACAGCAGCGTACCGGTGCCACGCCTCGATCGGCTCTCAGCAACCGCGCGCCTGTCCATATCGAGTCCTTGTCCGGCCCCCTCTCGGTCATTCGCGTTTCCGGCGCTCCTCACCAGCAAAACCCTGCGCATGATCCTGTAGCGCTCTCGCCGGCGGAACAGGCGCTTTTCATGAAGCGCGGAGACCACTTCATTTTGAAGACGGAGCGCGAAGGTATCGAGCATGCAGCCTACATCGCACTCGACTACTCCATTTCGCCGCGGCTCATCACGTCAGACCGGCCGATCGTGCTGCGCAATCCGATCGACGCCATGATCTCGGATCTCAACGCTACCCGGTTGCTCGAACTGGTACAGCACAGGGAATTGACGGCCGCCGAGCAGTTCATGGCATGTCAGACCATGCCACTGCTCTGGAAGCGTTACGGTGGTGCGCCTGTCGCGGCAATCCCGAATCCAACCGTGCAAGATGCAGCCGAGTGCTACGAGTTTGCGCAACACTTTACGGACCCCTACCAACGCATCCGCTCCATCTCGCAACTGAATTCGGAATGGGCAAGGGTGTTCCTCGGCCCTCAAGCGTCCACACAAGCCACGGCGGCAGTCAATGACTATGATGTCGCCCTCAGCGATCAGCCCCTCCCGCCCCCCCTCGAATCCGCAACGCCGCCAGTCGAGCAGCGACCGCGGATGCGCATGTAGTCGTCGGGAAAATCCACGTGAGCACGCCAAAGCAACGTGTCGGCCGGCCGGCTACCCGCGCGCCACGAAAGCGCAACAGCGTGCTCACGCGACTACGCGCGCAGATAGATGACGGATTGTTGCGCATCGTGCCGAAAGCGCTATGCCGAGCGACACTCGAGATCTACACGGGGAACGGAGAAGGTGTCCTCTACCAACTCGGAACTCAGCACTATGTGTGGGTTCATTTTTTCGGGAATGCCACGTCCCGCAGCCAGTATTGCGCGATCGTCACGACCGCGAGGAAGGTAGTGGTCCAGGCGTCAAAGGAATGCGTGCTGTGCCGGGACGCCGATGACGTCATCGCGGCACTGGTCGCCGAAATTCGCCGGCTTCAGAACGCAGGCGCAATGTAGCATCCGATATCATCTGATATCAGACGCTATCACCTGATATCATTCCGCCTCGGCTAGGAACTTGTCGCGGTTCCTTGCCTTTGCAATCCAACCAGGTGCGCGCCCCTTACCGCTCCAGGTCGCGCCGGTCTTCGGATCACGGTACTTGACCGCCGAGGCCGGCTTCGCACCCGCTGCGCCCTTTGCCGCCCGCTTACGGCCGAATACGTCCTGCGGAGTCAACCCATAGGTGGCTACCTTTTCGCGAATGTCTGCGACCACTTCCGCAATCTCCGCTTCGCGTGCCGCCTTGGCTTCTTCCTGAAGCGATTCGATCTGCGCCTTGATTTCCGTGTAACTGCGACCCGCCATGATTTCTTCCTTTTATTCAGATAGCCAGGAGGATGAGTGCCATCCCCACCATTCAACAAGCGGCCGGGCGGCCGCACATTCTCACAATCGCATCTTCGGCCGCGCTTCGGCTAACGACTCTTCATCGTTCGACGTTTCCCAGCACCACGAACCGGCACCGACTGGATAGACAGTAAGGGTCTCGCCCTCCACCTGAATCGAGACGCTCACGAAAACGTCGTCCTCGCCGGTGTTTTCGTCATGCGCGATGAATGCGTCACGCTCCTCGTCATAGCGGATCTCGGGCATGATCTCGGACAGACGCATTGCGGTTTCACGATCGAAGTGCGGCATCGCCCATCCGTTCCACGCAAGGCCATTGCTGTATGCCGGCAGATTGACGCCTTCAGGCAACCAATCCGCAGTGATCGACGCTCGCTCGAAAGCAGGCACAGTTGCAGGGACAAAGTTTCTCTCGAAATCGGCGCGCGACATCGAGCGCAAAAAACCTCCACCCTGAGGGGTGAATTCCACAGTCGGACCTATGCTCGAAACCTCTATGAGACGGCGGCTCGCGTCCCGATACAGACCGCGCTCGGCGCTGTTAGCTTGAGCGTGAAGCACTGCTTCCGTCTTGCGCTGAAACTCTTCGACCTTTGACACTACTTCCCCCGTTAAGTTGTTCGTGAATCAATCTACGATCGCGGGGGGCGAATCTCAGACGCGTGCGGAAGACCGCGAAGCGCATCATCGAAATGTCGTTTGCGCTCCGGATCGTGGATGATCTTGCTGATGTACTCAGCGCGGCAACCCCACCATTCCGCCAAAGCGCGGTTGGTCCACCCTTTCGCCGCGATGGTCGCCTTCGCCTCGTCGGTCGTCAGTAAGCGGCCACGGCCGGCTTCAAATTCCGGCTCTTGCAACAGACCATGCGTGATCGCGCTCGCCCTGGCTTTCGCCCTAACCATCCTATTCCCCGACCTTGAACAATAGTTCAATGTTAGCTCACAGCCGTCCGGCTGCGCACCATTACATCTTCATCTTGGGCGCGTGCTGGTACGTCGTCTGCCAGAACTGTTCGAGTCGATCGATTTTGTCGCTCGCCGCTGCGCAGAATTCCTTCATGGACGCGGGACCACGTTGCTCCAGTCGCCCCACGTCGCCCCGCAACGACGCCAGGCCGTCTGCGTACTCGGCCTTGAGATTCTTCATGATCGACTCCAACACGTCGATCGTCGCGCCCTTGACGAGTCCTCCCGTTCGAGCGGACTCCAGCGACTCGGAAAACGCCTGGTAGGAGGCCACAAACGCCTTCGTGACGGCCTTCGTCGATTCGCTATCGCGGCTGTCGCCTAGCGCGACATCGACCGCTTCCCGAAACCGCTGTGCGGTCGCGGCGATGCTCTTTACTCCGCTATCGACTCGGCCGATACGGAACATCGCGAGCCGGTTCGCCGGCGACGGAACACCCGCTTCTTGATGAATCATCTGGTCACCTCGCGTTTGTCGCACGCACTCGTTGAAGCTGAGCCTCCAGCGCCGGTCGATCGCCTGACCGCTCCAGAGCAGCCACAACTTGGCCAAGCAGCACGTCAATGTGCTTGCTCTTCTGGAACTGCTGATACAGGAGATCCGCCATGAAAGCCGATACAAAAAGCTGTTCGCGCTGGAGCTTCGTCGGATCGGCCAACGCGGCAAACTCGATCTGCCAGTACGGATTTCTCCAGCGACGCCCCGCCTCGAACTCCATCAGTTCAGCCTGGCTCATGGTGCCAGTGCTCTTCGCGACACTCGAAGCGGTTGCGTTGAAATACTGAGCGGCCGCATCCGACTGCTTGATGTCTTGAATCAGTTGGGCGCTGCCCGGAAACGGCATGTGTGAAGCGATCTCGTCGTTCATGGCCTTCTGCGCGGACGACATGTTCGCCTGGTATGCCTTCTGCATTGCGATGTACAGCTTGCCAACTTCAGTCGCCGCCTCGGCCTTCGAAATGTTCTCCGGCGGATTGGGATCGATCGCCATGCGCGCGTACGCGCGCGCAGCCTCCTCCTGATCCTTGGTGAACGTCAGATCGGCGTCCTTGCCCGGCATGCCGGCCCCGGTAAAGAGCGAATCCGCGTTTGCGTCCGCATCCGGCATGGAAGATGTCGAACAGCCGGGATACCCAAGCTGCACTTCGACAGCGGTGCAATACTTCGCCTGGTGGATCGCGGTCGAAGCCCGCCGCGAGGCTTCTACGGCCGGCGCAGGACCGTTCAGCGCCTTGTTCAACGGCGCACTACTGACGTTCGCTCCACCACCCGGCCGATAGCTCGACGCCGTCGTGTTCGTGCTGTGGGACGCTTGCATTGCATAGTTGCTGGTCGACGTCGCACAGGGATCGATCGGCAATTCGGTCTCGCGGGAGACCTGATCCCGCTCTTGTTGCCGCTGCACCTCGAGCGCCATCTCGCGTTGCGTCTTTGCCGCCTGCACGATGCTGTCCGACACCTTCGAGCCGATGCTCGCAACGTCCGTATCGATCTCGTGCAGGATGGTCGACAGCGCTGTTCCGAGAGCCGCAACCGAGCCGACGATCGCCGTAGAGGCGGCTTGCACTGCCCCAACGACGCAGCCATCACAAACGGCATACGCGCTGCTGGACTGCATCAAGGCAGCAGCCGACAAAACTGACAGAGAAACGATCTTCTTCATTGAAAGAGCCTCGACAAGCTGCCAGTGATGGTGGAGAGGACGCCGCCGGATGTAGGCAACGCCTGATTGAGCCCCTCGGAAACCGCGCCTGACAGCAGACCGCTCGACCCGCCTACCGCGTTCGTCACGCTCTTCTCGATGTTGTCGATCTGCTGTTGCACCGCAGCCTGCGCCTGCGCCATCGCCTGCTGCGTGGTCGCCCGCGCCTTGTCCGCCAGCGCCTGGCAGGACGACTGCTTGATCTTGTTGAATGCCGCATTCAGCAGCACGCTGTTACCCAACCATTGCGTCGGGAACTGCGGGAAGTTCTCCAGGCACGCCGTCTGCAACTGATCGAGCAATTTAAGCTGCTGCAAGTTCGTGTCGATGTTGTTCATGCGTCGTTGCTGCTCCTGCGCCTGAGCGTTCGACATTTGCGTTGACATCGCGCATGTTCCTGCGATCGCCTGCCCCGAGATCGAGGAGACGAGGGCCGCGATTGTGAGCAACCGGGCGGAATGTCGGATCGTCATTGGTGGTCTCTCTCAGATATCGGACGGTTGCCATGCCGCGCGAGCGCGTTTATCAGGCGCCATCCAGCAGTATTCGAAGATCGGGTACAACTCGATTGTTTGACCACGAGCCGGTTTGAATACAAGTTCCGCCGCTCTGACTAGCAGCAACAGGATCGGCTGATCCGCGTCGTCAGGCAGAACGACGGACTTACCGAGCAGCGCGCTCTCGTGCGCAACGATCTCCGCTCTGATCGGTTGGTTGAAGGCGCGCTGACTCCTGGTGCTCGCCACCTCCACGATCAAAGGGAGAAACCCCTCGCGATGGAAAACCTCCGACGCATCGCATTGCTCTCCGCTCAGCTCGAAGGTGCATTCGAGCACCTTCTCGTAGTAGCGAGCCAAGGCTCGATGGTGCTCGACCGGTATTCTGAAACCGTCCATATTTCACCACACAAAATACATATCGTTGCAATTATACGTACTACAACACGCACGACAAAGCACGGTTGCGGCTTGCCTGTCGCACCGCTGCGTCGTGCTCGCTACGATCGGAATCAGTGTTCGAGATCGAACGAATCTGTGCGAGCACGCGCGCCGGAGCAGCGAGCGTTGCATCACGCATCGCCTCGGGCGGAACGTTGAGCGCGTCGCAGCACAAAGCAAACGTAACCACGCCTCGATCGCCCTTTCCGCCCATCCACAGCAGCGCACTATGCCGATCCGCGCGGCGCACTGCCGCCGATGGCGTCCGGTCGAGCGGATCGGGTTCCGGCCGGGACAAGTCAAGCGCCGCGAGTTCGAGCATTTCAACCGCAAGGCTCTTGAAAATCTGCGCGGTGGCCGTCCGCTTTTCGTCTGCCTCGAATGTCGCTTCGCTCAAGATTGCACCTCGCCAGCACGCAGTTTCCTCAACACCAACTGATGCACCGCCTCCCCGTCGCCGGCGAACGCCGGCACCAGCGCAGCGGAATCTGCGACGCTCTTTCGCTCGATGTACCGCGCGCTGAAGAACTTCCACTCGTCGGGAGTCAGATTGTCCCGGACGCGTTCAATGAATCGAATGAGATGAGACACTGAAACTCCTATGCCGCCTTCGGACGCGGCGCAATGGATTGGACATCCTCGCTCACCGACGCAGGCGCAAGCTCCTGTCTCGTGAACGCCATCAGGCCATCGAATGCGCTACGCATTGACTCCCGATCCGCTCCGACTGGATACGGAGCGTTGGAGGAAAGTTCGAAACGCGACTCTTCTGTTCCATGAACGAGATAGTCGTCCTGCCAACCTCGCCCGGCGCACTGATCCTGCACATACGCCTCAAAGCTGCGGGCAGACAACTCGCGCACGGAAGACCAGTACGCCTTCGCCTTCTTCTGGTCGAACTTCTCCGCATCCTTGAAGAACTTGGTATTGACGAGCCGTTTCATGTACTCGGACTGCAACAGCGCATCTCGATCGGTAGCGACTCGGTAGATCTCGGGCAATGCCCGGATCGCACCCGCAATGCGGGCGAGCGTATCTGCAACTGCCTTTTCTTCAGCGCGCGCCAGGCTTGTTTGAGGACGCATATTCGACAGCCGCTCCACAAGTGGGTGTCGCTCGCCGGGGCGTAGCTGCGGCACCCGATCCTCGGCCACTTCGTGAAAAACTTCCTCAGTCATGCGTTCAGCGGCGCTATGCCGAGCCTGATATGACTGATCCGGCATCAGCACACCAAGGACGCCAGCCACATGATTGCAGACCTGATATCGCGTGGCTTCGAGGCGCGCCGTCGCGGCCGACCTTGCCTCGTCTTCGGTATATCGACGGACCGTAAGCGCGTTTACGCAGTTCACGAGCGGGAGCAGACGCTCGCGAAGGTCGTCTGGTACATAGCCGGCCTGCGCAATCTCATTGAGACGGGATACGCCGCGCGTGCGCTGCTGAGTCAGGAATAGCTCAGACGCAAAGTAGCTGTTGCTGGTTTTCGCCCGACACGGAGATCCCGCAATCAACTCCCGAACATGCTCACCCATGTAGTCGTCAAGGGCGTGGAAGAACTCATGGGCGAGCGCCCCCGCCCCCTTCAGTCGAGTGAGGTTGATGACCTTCCGCGCCGGTTCGTAGTGAGCGAGCGCCCGGCCAACGCCGCGGGAGCCGAACGCAAGGGCCAGCGTACCGCCGAGACTGAGGAAGGTCTTCGGCACGCCGAGCACGCGCGCGAGGGTGGAAAGCGAGTCGTATGCTCGATTGAGAACGTCTTGCCGCTCAATATCCGGTAGCCAGTTCCCGAATTCGCACGCGCGGAATCCAAACGTCTCCAGAAAGTCATCCGGCTTGATATCCCGGCCACCACGCTCATCAGGGGCACCAGTGCGTTTGATGTGATCGAGATGGGGACGCGACAGGTATTGGTTTTCCTCCCCGTCGTCACGCGAGGCCATTGTCGTTGCGCGCTTCTGGTTCGAGAGCGCCTGGCGCTGCTCGATGAAGGCATACAATCCATCCGAGTCCATCTGCGATGGCGAGACCCATTGGTCATTGATGTGGAAGCGGTGGCCGTCATACAACGCTTTTGCACGACGATACCCACGTTCCGAGTCCAGCAAATAGTTGGACGCAAAGCGCCATCCTCTCGGATCGCTGCTAATGACTTCGTGATACTCGTCGGCCACCCGCCTCGACACGGATCCATCGCGACGCGTGATCTCGATAATCCCGGCGTCAATGAGACTGCGCTCGAAAGCCGATTCGCCATCACCCGACAGCAATTGCTCACGCGAGTGCAGCGCGTTCGCGCAGTCTCGGACCTTGGATACGAAGTCGATGTACGCGGCCGCATGTTGCGGGTTCGCGATTCTGGACTGAATGTCCTTGCGCAAGGCATTTATGAAGAGCGCAACACGACAATCAATGCCCTCGTCGCGGAATTGATCCAACGACTTGCGCGGCCAGATATTGTCGCGAGCGACCAGCTCCAGCTTCTCTCGGTCGTTCATGCTTTCGAGATCGGATCGCGACAGCGCTTTCGCGTAAAAGTCCTTCCGTGCTCCACCAATCTTCTCTCCGGCATCCTCGATACGCGCGCGTTGCCGCTCGGCGCTCTTGACCCCACGCCGAGGAGAAGGTTCGGCCGTCCGCTCTTGCACATCGTAGGCGTTGCGTTCCCGCCCCTGCTCCGGCACCTCTCGGCCTGCCTGGACGGACTCAGCGACCGCCTTCGAGACTTCGGCCAACACGGCGAGCCGCCGACGCTGAAACAGGATATGCCCTTCCTTCGCACGCAACGTCTGAAGCAGCGCGACAAGCGCATCCCCGGAATAGGCCACGCCAATGTCGTAGTTCGACAGCGCGTCAACGCCACAAATCCGCAGTTCGTTATACCGATCGATGTCGTCCGAAAGTCGCTGCTTTGTTGCGTCGGTGAGGGCCGCCAGATGGCTGCGCGCGCGCTCCCCGCCCGCGCGAGGCACGCAGAAATCATCGATATACCACTGCCGAGTTTTAGAGTCGATCTCGCCATCAAAGGCAGCCGATAGCGATTCTTCCGGAAAGCCGGAGATTATCGACGCCACTTCAATCGGATCGACCTTGGCACGAATCTCCGCGAGAGTCTCTTCGAAGGTCTTAGGCTTCCGCGTGGGCTGGTCCGCGGGGCTCGGATTCACCGAAGGCGAGCCCCGCCGGATCAACGCGTCCAGCGAAGTGGAGTCGTCTACGAGATCGAGATCTTCGTATCCGATGAGAAAGTCCGACGTATCCATCTCAGCGATGTCACGCCTTACGTCGAAGCCAGGGAACCAGGCTTGAAGGTCGCTCGTCTTGAACGAAGAGCGATCGCCAAGCCACATTCCAGTACCGACCTGCTCGAAGCCGAACGCCGACAGATCACTGCGGCTATAGCCGCGAACGACGAGACGGTTGCGGCCGTCGGGCGGGCACTGCGCCGCAATCAGCATCTCGGCCCCATCGTAGCGCGCAAGGTTTACCCACCGCCGTGCCGCCACAATTATCTCCTGAACGTTTGCCGGAGACGTTGCGAAGCCTTACTGGCCTCCACCTCCTGCAATACAGGCTCCAGCTTCTCGGAAGCCGAATTGAACCAGCGCTGCGCATTGACCATGTTCTCGCGGCTCGGTTGCACGCCGATGCTCATATAGCCCGCGAGACGGGCCAGATGGCGGCCGGTCTGTTGCAGTTCCCGCACCAGCTCGATGTTGTCGTCCAATGCCATGTGTAAACCTCTAAGTGTGATGCACTTCAATCAGATCTTGTTCAGTATCGGGATCAACCACGAACGTCTCTTCGTCCGGCGTATCGCGGTCGTCCACGAGGCGCACGTCATCCGCCTCACGAAAGCTCACACGCAGCGTCCTCAACGCTGCCGCAACGTCTATGGCCTCGCCGGTCAGACTCCGACGCATCGATTGCGGCTCCAGTACGAATTCGGGGTACAACCGACCATGGATGCCCTGAAAGCAGACGAAATCAATTCCCTCGCCGTCGAGAGTGACCGTCGCCATCAGATTGCCGTTCAGCCAGGCTTCAAAGTCAATCCGCCCCTCGGCAGCAGCCGTTTGCTGCACGAGGGCCCGCCGGTCCCGAGCCGGCGCGAACTCGCTTACCAGAGCCAGCATCTTGACCTTAAGAACTCCGTATAAACCAGCGGCATCCATCATCAGTCGATCCATTTCGAATGCTTGCACGAAGGGAAATTCGAACATCCGACCACCTTCTTTCCGGAAGGAAGCCGCTTGCCAACCATTCGACCTTTGTTGCACTTCTCACACGTCTCGCCGTGCCCCGGCAAGGTCTCGTCAACCTCCGGTCTCGGTTTGTCCTCTGCCGTCTTGATGCCCATGCGGTCGAGGTCGAATTTCACGCTCTTGAGAGCCTCGACAAGCTTCGTCGCGTTACCGCGAATCATCACGTCGAACTGCTGACGCGTCATCTTTCCTTGCTCAATCAGACCAAGCGCCATCTCCCACTTTGCCGTTGTAACCGGATCGGACAGCTCCCGCGGCAACCGCTGGATCAACTCGATGCCCAGGTTGGTTGGCTCAAGATAGCCCCCCTTTCCGCGAACGACGTACTTGCGCTGCCTGAGGGTCTCGATAATCGCGTCGCGCGTCCGATCAGTGCCTATGCCCTTTGTGTCTCGAAGAACCTTCCGATCGGCCTCGTTGCTCACGAATCGGTGAATGTTCGTCATGGCCGTGATCAACGTTCCGTCGTTAAAACGCTTCGGCGGAGTCGTCTCGGTCTCGCGCAGGCGCGCGACACCCCCCGTTAGCTTCTGACCGACCTGATAGGACATAGGCACCATCCGCCGTTACAGATGCGTGCCTGTCGCCTGCGCGACGGCATCCAGCATCGCTGCACGGGAGATCTGCTCGTCGACGGGATCGACCGCACCAGCGTCCGGTTGGCCTTCGTCTTGCTTCTTCGGCCGCGCAACGCGCGCGCTCATGAAACCCAACTTCGCGTGCAATGCGGCATCGCACGCTTCGGTCACCCATACGGCGACCGGTTGCACGTCGGGAATGTTGTTCAGGTCTTCGTCAACGGGATTGAAAATCACCGTATCGAAGAAGACTTCGCCGCCGTCGCCGCGGGAGTTCACGACATTGCCGATCGCGACGGGGAAGTAGCCGATTTCGCCGGTACGCGGGTGAACCTTCCGGGTGGTCAGCGAAATGTACTTTGCGCCGGTCGGCGCACCGTCCTTGCGCTCGTTCACAAACGCGAAAACCGGAATCCGCCCGTCACCGAGCCCCAAATCGATGTGCCCGGTCAGGACAGCTTTGCTGTCCGGCTTGCTGGACGGCACGAACACGGCCGTCTCGAACCACTTTTCGCCGCGCTGCACGACCGCGCGAAGGACGGGCTTTACTTTTTCAGCCACACCAGCAGTGCTCATGATCGCTCCACCAAGGAAAGGATGAGTAATGGCAACGCGCATTTCGCGATTCCGGCGACCCGAAAAATTCCGTAGCCTTGTAACGATACGCACATTTGCTTAACCAATAATATTCCGTTTCCCCGTTGTTGTCCAGTCGCCACACCTCTGGTAAGCCCGCCAGTAGTGGGTTTGCGCCCGATGCTCGTGCTCGCAGCACGGACAGACAGTTAGTTGCATGGAATGCACCATTCACTCCCGTAAATACTCACCTCTCTATCACGCCATCGGTCGCACTTGCTTGGTCATATAAACTGACCTAGAGTGCAGGGTTAATGCTCAAAACCACGACCCATATGACGAAGCCGGAGCCGTTTCCCAAGGGCGATGTTCGTCGTCTGCTCGCACTTGCGCTGGCGATCGCCGAGGAAGAGCGAGCGACGCTGACGACCCTTTCCGCGCGGACTGGCCACCACAAGCAGACAATTCAGGACGATGTCGAGAAGCTTCGCGATCAACTCGGCATCGCTATCGAGAAAGACGGGCCGGTCTATCGCCTCGTCTCGTGGGGGCCAGTCATCAAGCAAAGCGGCCTTCGAAAGTTCTTGTTAGGTCAGTTAATCTGACCTAACATCCTCCCATTGGCAGGCACGGAGACTTTTGATGACAACTCTCGTTCAGATTGCGCCCGGCGTTGTTTTCGCAGCCGAGGTGATCAATCCCATGTGGGGGCAATCAGTCCAGGCAGTGGAGCGGCCGACGACGCACCATGGGGTCGAGACTGACCAAACCCAAGAGAGCCACGATCAGGAAGTCAGCAAGGGCGGCCAAGGCGAACAGATGGCGCTTCTCTGAGAGGACCGCAGGTCAGCCTTCCAGAATGGCATCGATCTTCGCCATCCACTGTTCCGCGTCCCGCGCGCCAAGCATATGCACGTCGAATAGCGGTGTTTGAGGACTCGCGATCGCGATGCTGATGCGGTTGTTGATCTTGGTCCCGTTTTTATCGAGCCAATGCCATGTCCGCGTCCGCACATCGGCGTAACTGAATGTGTACGTGGAGTCCCACCTGACGAACGCTATCTCCCGACGCGAGTCATCGAAGAGCACGCTAACGCCCCCGCGCGTCAGGGCGTGACTGGCCCGAAAGCCCTTGCGGCCAAGCTCGAGAATGCGCCGATCCGTTTGCGCCTTTCGCCACGAGGATTGCCGAAAACCGGCGACGAGGATTGAAACAATAGCTACCGGTATCCCGATCCACAGAAGCAATTCCATTTACGCAAGCCCTCTCATTGATTCTTATCTGCCCCCGTTAACGGCAGGCGGGGCAGATCCTTGATAGCGGCGCTTACTGCTTGCCCAACGGCGGCACCGGCTTAAGGTGAGGCACAGGCCGCGCCAAAGGCACGTCTCGCAACAGCTCGCCGTCATACGGGACGATCTTGCGCGCGTCGCCGGCATCCGCCACGGGAAACATGCCAGCAGCAACGTGCTCACCGGCCTTATAGGCGACCGGCAATCCGAACGACAGCGCGCAAAGCACTGCAACAACCGTCACTACCAGCCCCGCAGTGGAAAGCACTTTCCCTATGCCATTGAGGACCATCCTGCCGATGCCAGCCGGTTGCGAAGACTGCGAGCCGGCATCGAGTCGGACGGGCACATCCGGCAAATCGACAACGGGAATTGCCGGCTGGGTAATGCCGAGGCTTACCTTTACCGCGTCCTGAATGCGAACGATCAGATCTCGTGCTTCCGACTCGGTGAGACCATCTACGAGGACGCCCTGGTGACCGGAATCCTCTCCATCCGTCGCCACGACACTAAACACCGCTTCCTCGATGTCGCCGCGTGCCTTGTGCCCAGCGCGAATGGAGAGGCGCTTGACGGCACGCCCCCACCTTTCCGGTTTCCAGTTATACGTTGCCAACGAGCCTTCGCCAGAGATGACAATCTCGTCTTGCGCTACGTCCACGCGCAACGGCGTTCCTTCCGCCCGGTGAGCAGAGCGCCCACGCGAATGCACCTGTGCCGCGTGATCCAGTTGTGTGACATCGACTACTTGGTCCGATAATTCCATATGGCCTCCTTTGCTTTCTTCCACTGCTCTCGCGACTGATTACCGATTCCACTACCGCTCCAAGGACGCGCAAGCTTCGGCTGCTGCAGGGCAAATCAACAACATGCCCCTGCCTCGGGAGGGTTTAATCGCCAGGCCAACCACGTGTGCCGGATAACGCAATGCGAAGTACCCCTGCCTCATCGATACGTACCCCGTGGCGACCGCGGTGACGACGTTCCATGTACGACGCGCCTTGAATGACAACGACCTCGCTCGCCAAAGCGCAACCTTTTCCTCTTGCGACTCACACGAGCCGACGAGTTGATCATCTACATTTTCCATGCGAGTCTCCCTCTACCGTTGGGCACTGGTGCGCCGCCCCCGCCTCCACGCGGACAACATCGCCGGCCGCGATCCGATCTAGAATCGTTCTCTCCGCTCTACGAATCTCAGCCACCGTAGCGGTCACAAACTGACTATCGTGAACCGCCAGTGCGGGCCCGATCGCGCGATACGCTTCTTCATCGACACACCATCGGCCACCCCGTCGCCCTTCGGCCCCAAGGCGCGCCAGACATTCTTGTGCGACGCGGATACAAGCTACCTGCTCGCTCCTGAACCCAAGCTCGCAGAGCACGAGAGCGAGATTCAGCGCATAGGCAAGCTGATTCATGCCCGTGTCTGTCCCTCGCCCCATTCGCATCTCCTCGAGAGCAAGGTGATACGCCAACTCGACCTTCATGGCATGGCCTGGCGGGACGAGAAGACGGTCTCCGAAGAGGCGCACGAAGGCAGCCGGATCTCGCCTGGAATGGTGAATTCGATTTCCGCGCTTTCGCATGCCCGCCTCCCGTCAGTAGCGAAGCGCACGCACAAGCGTTCGTACAGCGCCGCGCGCGAGCCGCTCGTTATGCCAACGCTCTCGCGTCCTTCCTTCTTCGACAAGCGGCGCAGATTGGCCATACACGCTGCTGATCGGGCTCGACGGAGCGATCCCGATTTGCCACATCCCCACGGGACCGACCGAAAGTCTTTGCCCGCCCGGCCGGGGTGTCGGCAACCCAATCGCAGCGGCTTTCACTCGGTCAGGTAACGCCGGAAAGGGGTCTACGCCCGTCGCGCGCGTCAGGTCGGCGATCGAGATCACCGCATATGCCTCGCCAGGCTGATTGAGCGTGATGTACGCGGCGGCACCGCGTTGCGGGTCGTAGATTGCCTTCCAGACGTGCGTAGGCACCTCTACGCCCCTGCCGATCGACGCGCGCGGGCCGATAAATGCGGGCCCGGTCACCACATACAGTTCGCCGTCGTACTTTGCGAGGGCACGCGTAGCGATTTCGATGCCTTGCCACAGATGCCGATTGTTGTCAGGTGACTGCGGCACCATGTTCGCGAGGGAAAAGCTTTCGAACTGCGAGCGCTCGTCCGGCATGTCGCCGCTCGGCGACATGTGCCCCTCATCCCTACCAGAGCCGAGATAGTCCTCGCGTTCCGCGCGATCTCGCGCACCGATCGCTGCCTCCGAATGGAACGCATCGACGCGCTTCTGCCGACGTGCTGACTCGACAGAGGCGCGCGTCAGATGCTCCGCCGACCAGATCGCGGTCCGGCTCACACCAGACTCCGCCACGGAGTAGAACGAGAAGCACAGTTGATGCCCCCGCTCGGCGAGATCGACCCGCTGAAGATCCGGGGCACGTCCGCCGGCGAAGAACTGTGGACAGGTCGTAGGCGACGCGCCGGCCGCACCGGACAGCAGCGCAACCACGCCAGCAACAACGTAAGCGCGATGCAGCTTCATCGCGATTCCCCGGCAGCGCCCGCTTCGTCTGCACCCGCTCCCATGCTCTCCGAGCGCCACGACAAATAGTCCTCGACGCGATGGAATCCGGCAGCCGCGGCGTTCCGCTCCATGCTCCACCACGTCTCGCCAGCGGCAATCAGCGAATGGTATTTTTCGGCGAGTCGGTTCCTTGGATCGTCCTTCGGACGCACCGGCGGCGCATTGCTGCGCACGTCTTCCTCTTCTTCCGTTTCGAGGCCAACCTCGTCAGCAACCTTTTCCCAAGGCTTTTCTGCCCACAGTCGGCGGATCTCGCCCTCCTCCTCCTCCCACAACCACTGATACGTAGCGCTGCTGATTTCGGTCTCGAGCACGCCCACGATCTTCGCGATCCGCTCCACCTCTTGTTGCTGGTATTGCTCTGTCCTGTCATAGAACTCGGAGTCCCGATCAGCTTGCGCCGCCCATGGCTTCGCATCCCACAGCTCGCGTATGTAGTCGTCTGTAATACCCCACCGAATGCCATCGTAGATGTATCCCCACGCCTCGCTATCGATCGCGTCAAGCTGTACGCCAAGAAGAGCCGCGACGCGTGCTTTCTCATTCGCTTCCAGTTCCAATTCGCTTGCCTCGATAGCGGCATCACGCCGAGCCTCTTCTGCGCGAGCCTCACGCTGCGCTTCCGAGATTCGCCACTGCGCTTCGCGGGCGTTCCTGCGCACAATCTCCCAATCGGGAGGCGGCGGTAACGCGCCGCTTTCGACGAGGCGTGCGTTGATCGTCAATACGACGTCCATGTCCTCCTCGGCAACCGTATCCGCGAAAAACGGCAGCGTGGTCATATCCTCGATCGCGCGCGGCAACTCGCGCTTCTGCCGACCGTTGTTCGCCCGCTCGATCAGCCGTTGCTCGTACCACAACTTGCTCCGGTCTCTGTTGCCCTCGCCCTCCATGCTGTACACATACTTTTGCATGAACAGGTGCATGTACCGTTGGCGCTCCGCGGCCATAGCGATCGAGATGTCGTGATAGCGCTGATAGAACGCCTCGTCGTGTCCGCAATCGATGCTGTCGCCCTGGTGGGCGACTTCATGCTCGGTCAGACTGAACAGGTAGCCGGCCGTTTTGATCGGGTCTTGCCTCAGTCTCCGCACAATATTGGCGTTATAGGCGATATACGATTCGCCGTCCGTCCACGCTTCCATTGCGTTGGACTCGCCAAGCAGAATGTGCCTACGGTGCTCGTGTCCGGACAGATATTGCGCACCGCGATTACGAGTCTTCCGCCCGCCCGCACACAAACCTGCGTACTGCTGGAGACACCAACGCAGGGCGGTCCACATGCGCCGCGTCTCGCGATCAAGTGCGTCCTTCTCAAGGACAATCGTCGTGCGCTCGACAAACGCCTCGCGCAGGGTCGTGAAGTCGATAAAGTCCGGTACGGCCAGACCGTCGATATTCCAGACACGAAGCGGATATCGTTCCTCTCGCGTCAACGCAGCCCACCGTTCCCGAACGATCGGCATGATGCGCTCAAGCGCGTCGCGAAAGTCTTCAGTGGTTGGGCAATTGAAGCGCGCGAGCGTGACCGGATGGATAATCTGCGCGATCTTCTCTCGCGCGATTGCTTCGGCTTTCGGAATGTCGAATGCGTTCTCGGCGACACTCGCCCGGCCGCCGTGCATGCGGCCATTCAGTTCAAGGAAACCAAACAGCGACAGGTGCCGCTTGCCAGGCAGCAGTGTGATGACCTCACCCGACGCGAATACCTGAAGAAGGTTTTCGGTGCCGGCGAGCAGATCATGCGCCGCCTTCTCACGACTCGCCTCTGTCTTTCGGTGCTCACCAAGCTGTGCCGAGATCTCGCGAGCCATGGCCCCAAACTGCTTCGCGATCGGCTGCCACACCGTACAGGTCTTGCGCAGGATCTCCGTGCGGGAAACGTTGAGTGAGATCGCCCTCTTCGAGACGATCAGGCCACCCGCGCCCCACTGATGCGAGGAATCGTGACGAACGAGTACCCCTTGGTTGTAGATCGATACCGCACCCTCAACCTTGACGCGATACCACGCGAACTCGTCCTCGTGATCCCATTTCTCCGATCGCGGATCGCGTGAGATAGTGCGACCGTTCAGTTCGACGCTGACCGGCGTATAGCGGACGAGATCGCGGATTTCCTGTGTCGCCGAGAGCAATTCGGTGTCGGTCAGCGGCTCATACCACTTCCCGGAGATGTCGCATCCCTGCACTCCAGTGGAATTCGTAAGATCGTCTAGATCGTAGCTGTATCCCATCGACCGGGTATCGACGGTCATCTGCCAGAGATTCGACTTCCACACGGTGCTGGCATGCGCCATGATCTGACCTCGGCCGAGCCGGAATCTGCCATAGGTGGCGTCCCCCTCCTGATGAGGCGTGCCGAATCTCCCGAAGTAGCGCAGTACGTCTTCACGGCTTGCAAAACCACGCCCGTCGTCCTTGCACGTGAAGCCTTCCTTCGACATAGTGAGCACGACCGAACGGGCGTCCGCGTCCACCGAATTCATGATCAGCTCGATCATGGCCTTGCCGATAGATCCAGCTTGAGAGTGGATGATGTGATGAATGATGGCGGGATCGAGTTCGAACGGAAGTCGCATGGCCGGTTCCTGGTTGATATTGATCGCTGGCGTGGTCAGCACACTGGCTGTTGCCGCCGGTTCGCAGCGGCAAGGGTCAGTGCACCTGGTCAGTCACGCTTCGGCGCTGCGGCCGCGGGCACGAATTGTGCGACGGTCCACACGCCCCGATCGCAGAAGACCGGAGTGCTGTCTCGCATGGAAATGATCCCGTTCGGCGCGCAGCTTTCTACCATGGCCGCGGCCCCCGCGCTCGGCCTTGCCGATGCCGCAGCCGCCTTCGAAATCGACTCTGCGACATGAACCGACGAATCAGCAGCGTTGGCCCAAGAAGCGCTCAACATCCACATCGATGCAGCGATCGTCACTGCAATCGCGGTACGTTTTTTCATGATTTGTATCCGGTAAGTTAGTTTGTATGCTTACATTTATACGCAATATTTCATCTACAAAAACCGACGACCTATTGACCGCATTCGATCCTTGCCTGCCCCGAGATCTTCACCCCTGACGAAATGGAGCAGCGCTCTTGAGCGTTGACCCGTGCCGCATTCGCCGCCCAACCGCAAGCAAATGCCACGATCGAAACGAACACCGCCAATCTGATGGCGTTAGCCTTTTTCATATAGAACATTCCCTTCTAAATTGATCGTTGATGTCCCGCGCCACATGTCGCATTCCTGTCACGTTCGCGCGCACCTCGGCCGACCGCGACTGCGCAAGAGCAAAAGTCCGCAGAGCCCCACGAACGTGCCCACGATCAGCGTCATATATCGGCCTACGGAAAAAAGCATCCAGCGGATCAGATCGTCAACCGACATGCTCGACAGCGGAGTAGCGGCGAGCCGATCGCGCTCGATGAGCATCGCCCGCATGGAGGGATCTTCGGACAGACGAAGTGCAACGCGCTCGATCGAGACAACACGCTCACGCAATTGCCTGACTTCACGCCTATTCGGCGACGGGTCCGCCGATAACATCTCGGCCACGGCCTGGCGCGCAGCACCGTTACGCGCAGCGAGTGCCCGCACCTCGGAGATTTCAACTTCGCTCGCTGGTATTTGATCTCGCAACCACATCGTGGCGCTGAGAATCACGAACGCGAACAACGCCATCTCCACCATACCCAACTTGGGAAGCTTTCGCATCTGGTAGCTCCTATTGCAACTGGACGTTGTTGAACTTCGAATTCGTCGCACCCTTCTTGTCCATATAGACGGCAATGGTCTTCTGCGGCGTGATGAACTTCAACACGCTCTCTTCGATGTTCAATTTCTTGCAGGATACGGTCCAGTAGTAGCTGTCGATCCCGAGGAGGATCTTCGTGCTCACTGTCGTAATCACACCTTCAGGGAAGTCCGAAGGTGTTTGCGCCACACACCAGAGCGCGAGACCAAACTTCCGCAGCTCCTTGGCGATCTTGTTGTAGATGCTGTCCGGATTGTCATCGAAGACAACCGGGCTTTCGTCCAGTCCGATGATCTCCTTGATTTCAGACTGCAAACCGCCAAGCTTGCGGCTGCGAGCGATGTGCTGTGCGCGAACCTTCGCGAAGACGAACTTGTCCTCTTCGTCCAGGTTGGTCAGGTCATAGGACCAAACGCGAGCGTTCTCATCGAATGGAGGCGGATTGCCGTTGAAGATTCCGATGGCCTTGAGGTTCTTCAAGCGGTCGATGACGCCTTTCAAGACTTCCTTCGAGTCGTACTTGATCAGGTCATCGAACTCGCGACCAGTTTCGATCGAAGACACATAGTCGGAGACGCGTTCAAGATACTTGCTCTTCGCAACTTCCAACTGCTTCTCTGCTTTCTCCTTGTCCTCGATGTCGATCTTCTTCTTGCTCGTCGTTACGGCACGGTTCATCTGCGCAGCCGCGCGGTTCATCTCCTCGAGCGCGGCGACCGCACGATTACCGTGCTCGTTCATGTTCAAGCCGCCGTACATCGCCTTCAGTTTCCGTTCGGCGAGGGCGATCGCATCCTCAAGCGTCGGATAGTACCGCTGCATATCCGACCAACGACGGCTCGCCCACATCTCTGCACGCATTGACTCGGTCATTTCTTCCCTAATCCACGTGTCAGGATCATCCTCGTAGATCCCATAGGCTGCGAACACGTCGGTCAGTATGTTGCGCATGCAGGCTTCCTGCCGGTCCATCAGCTTTCGAGAAGTCTGGTTGATGGTCGAGATCAGGAAGTTGATTTGCCGATCGACACCGCCCGATTTCGGATTGGGGTCGAGCACGAGCGGGTTGTAGCCGTAGCGGGTGGCACGCGAGAATTCCACGCGCGACTCACCGGGCACAATCAGGTCGCCGTGAACGTCGAGATTGTGATATCTCTCGAAGCCGGGGCCGGCCGTCTTCAGCGCTTGATCGATGAAATTCAGCAGTTGGAACGATTTCCCCGTACCCGATTTTCCGCACAGGATGAGATGTGGATTGATGAGCGCATCCGAGTCCCAATAGACCGGAACGTCCTTGCTCTCCTTTTTTCGGAGGTAGTCGTTATACCCGAGGAAGATCTTCATTCTTCAGCGTAGCGTGCGTTACGAGGATGGCGCGCGCGAGGGTGCGCGCCGAGGTCTGCGAGCGAGCTTGATGCAGACGATGATGGCGACCGAGCCGACCATCCACAGGAGGCCAATCAGTGCCTGCGTGGCGCGGCTCACCACCACGTCATCGGCCAAGCTTCCATATAGGGCTTCGACGGACTCGCAGATGAACAGGAAATGTGGAAAGTGAATTTGCGCAAGAAGCGCGCATAGCGCGCTCCACGCCAGTAGCACCACTGATATCAGCAAGCGGTTAGTCACGCCACGCGCTCTTGTTCCGCCAACAGAACCGCGTGAAGTGCGGGTGCGGCAGTGGGCGCGATCACCGACGCGCCGTGGCTACCGTCGAGTACGTTCGGGACGGTGCGTGTCAGCATTCCGGTAACTGACGCGCCCTCCTTCATCGCCAGCGTCACGTACTGGATGTTTCCGTGGACGATCCCCGTTTCGAGAAGCACCACGCGATCGGCGAACACGTCGCCTTCGACCGTCCCGCCGATTACCGTGGTGCGCGCCCGAAGCGTGCCATGGATACCGCCAGTTGCAGTCAGCACCACCTGATGATCGCCTTCCTGCGTGACGTTACCCCGCACCACACACTGGAGCACGATGCTTTCCTCGATCGTCAGATCGCCGGTCAGTTGTGCCGCTGCGGGGATTACCGTGTGGATATCGGTTTCGCTTATGCGCGTAGGCAAACCATCGGGAATCTGCGGTACCGAGGCGGCAGGGATCGGCCTGGATACCGGAGCCGATGCGGACCCCGCTGCCGGGCTTTGACGCGGGGCAACATTGCTCGGTACGCGCGCGGGCGCATTGGTGCTTCCGGCCGACGGCGATTGCGCGCGCCTCGGCTGGTTTGCCGGCGCAGCCGGTGCTTCATTGACAGTCTGCATCCGCACTTCCGGTACAGTCCGGCGCACGAGCCCGAGACCGATGCCGACGCGAGTCAGGAAAGTTTTGGCCATCGCCTACCTCAATTCGTCACGTTGATGATTCGCCGGTTGGTGACGATCGATCTGCTTTCAGGGTCGATCGCCACGATCGCTTCGCCCTGTTGCAACGATTGCCCAACCGATAGCTTCTGGCCACCGATGCCGACCATGCCCTTTCCGAAGCCAGTCAGCCCCATCGCCTGAGCCGTCACCGTCTCGATCGGGAGTGATGCAACATCGATCGATGCCGTAGCCTTCGCGGCATCGGCCGCCTTGTGGACCGCCTTCGCGCCTTCGGTTACTTCGTCCTTGGCGGGTCGCGACGCGGCCGGCAGCTTCTGGATTGCCGCCACCTTCGCATCGACAACTTCCATGGCCGACGCCAAATCGGCAAGCTGCTGCCTACTCGATTCGGAGACTGCACGCCACGCGGCGATCTGAACAGCGCGGTCACGCCGCTCCTTCTCAAGCACGAGCAACACCTGGTCGGACGACGGGACACCGGTCGGTGTCTGCGAAGACCGAGCCATCTCACGAGTAGCCGGCTGCATCACGGGATGGCTGGCACCCGCTGCCGCGCGCGGGCGGTTTCCCTGCCCCTGGTAGTAAGTCCAACCCGCAAACGCGAGTCCGATGGCGACCAAGGCAATCACCAACTTGCCCAACGCAGTCATCTCTACCTTCGAGCCACCATAAAGCGCCGGGGCTTGGTCTCCCGGCAATGCATTTTCCGTTTCCATGCTCACCTTGCGGTTATCCGCCTGATTAGCGCTCCACAGCGTCACGCAACGCCTGAAGCGGCTTGATTTTCACGACCTGCCGAGCGGGCACCGGAACGACTGCACCGGTACGCGGATTGCGCGCTTTCCGAGGCGCTCGTTCGACCAGAGAGAAGGAACACAGCCGATGGATCTTCGCGTACCCGTCCCTGCGAATGCTCGTTGTCAAACCGTCGATCACTGCTTCGAGAGCGCTCGCGGCCCGAGCCTTTGATGAACCGGTCCGCTCCGCGATCAGGGCAACCACTTCGTCTTTCGTCATAGCCACCTCACGGTTTTACGTATCGCATGCACGATACGTATTTTTTAGCATATTCGCAATTCTTTGCCTGCCAGTCAAGAAAATTGGAGACCGTGCTTCACGGTAGGCAGATTCAGGCGTTCGCGGGAGTGTTGACCAGGAACGGAATGGTACTTCTGGCGGTAGGACGCACTGTGCGGACTTCCAATGTCTAACTAATCGTGCCCGCGCTTCGCCGCTGCCTCGCAACGGCCAACTGCGTGACGCCGACCATCAACGCGAACGAAGCGAAGACAATGACCATCAGTGCGAGAATGGTGCCAAAAAGCAGATGCCCACTTGAGAATTGCTCCACCATGCCGATTGCTGATACGAGCAACCAAAACAGGCTCGTGACGAACATGAATACGGACGCGCGTTGCGCCTTCCAGATGTATTTAATGTCTGCAAGCATCACCGTTTCCAATTTGCCAGTGCCGCGCATCGCGGCATATTTTTCGACTTAGGCGGCGTAGCGGGCTTTTGTCGCCTCGCCAGCGACCTTGGGGTTATTTGGTCGCGCCCACCAACTCCGCGGGGATCACCTGGAACGGCATGCCATGAGACGCGGCCCCCTTGATGACCGTCGCGATCATAGCGTCGGTCATTCCTTTCTGCAATTGCACCACCCCTCGCCCGGCTGCAAACTGTTCGCCGACCACCTCGAGCATGTTGACCTCCGACAACTCGACAACGCGATCCGCCTGCAAAGCAATGGTCTCCGCTTCGACCTCGCGCACCAAGTCGTCAAGAAACTCCGATGGTGTCGCTCGATTGCCAAGCAAAACGATGACGCCATCTCCGCAAGGAATCGATTGGAATGTGAGCACGACTTCCGCCCCATCCCCCGCTCGATGGAGCACTGACGACTGGCGTACAGACGGGTCGAACCTTGGGTGTGACGACACTCCATTCAACGACAACATGTTGTACGCGTAACGCCACATCGACATCGCGTCAGCCGCAGAGAGTGATATCGACGGCCACCCGTCATCGAGGCGCTCGCGCCCGAAAATCACCTTCGTCGTCACGATACCGTCACGCACGTCGCATCGTGCGAGATTCGCACCGTCAAGGAACGCACGGGCGATCATGCCGAATGCGCTGCTGTCGTCCACCGCAGTCTGTGTCATGAATTCTTCACTTTGTGAGGTTATTTGGTCGCGCTTCGACCTGCCAGTCTCGTCGCGTTTCTAGCAGAGCACCGTCTCGGTGCCTCCAACCGGTACCGCGCCTATGCGCTGCCACGAGAACTCTCCTTCCGAGGCAAGCTCGCGCACGCGCTCTTCGAATTCCTGCCCGGAATCGAATTCTTCACTCGCAGCGATGATCCGTACCACCTGGCGGGAGTCATCCAACGGCGTCTCCGTCACGAACTCGTGCCCCTCGACCTCGAAGTCACCATTCAGCGCTTCTTGCAACCGGTCGAGCGCGGCTCGCTTGTCCGCGGTCGGTTGATGAAAAAACAGCACCTCCAGAATGTCATACATGACGTAACTCACTCAGTTTGCAAATTATCGATCAGGGCCTTCGGACACTTCGGCAAACCGCGTAGCGCGTCATCGTCGCGACGCTTCCGATCAACGTTGTTGATCGTGCGGCTGATGTACTCCTCCGAGAAACCCCACCACAACGCGAGGGCCTTGTTCGACCACCCTTTGCGTCGCAAAAGCTCTTTCGCCTCGTCAGGCGTCAGAACCGGATACGTCGTTGCCTGTTTCATTGGCTCCTTCGTCAACAATCAATGAGTGGAGCGCGATGATACTCTGGCTATAGTCCCGCAATTCCTCGCCCGCTGCGCCGAAAATGACGGGCAATCTTGCTCCACTCAACGTGTAGACAACGGTCTCATCCCCCGGAAAGCGATGCCGAACGACTCCGACCAGCTTCTCACCCGAAAAGATGCCGACCGTCTTCCGATTCGTCAGCATGCGCATCGTCCGGTCGTCAAAGCCTTCAAGTTCCGACACATCGACCGGGCCCACGCGATACAGCATCACGATGGCTCGTTCCGCTTCAGAAAGCACGCGAGGAACAGGCCAGCAAATCGGCTCGTTTCGGCCGAACATTGTCACGTGATGTCGATTTCCCATCGCAATCAGGCGTCGCCGTCCGCACCGCAGTACGCGCAGTAACAGCGACCTTCCCCCATATGGCTAGAATCATCGCCACCGTATGCGGTGCCCGTGAAGTGCCACGAATGACCTCGCTCAGTCTCACACTCGAACTGTTCGAGCGTGAGGCCATGATCATCGCGCAGCCACCGGAGGATCGTCAGCGCGCGCGTGCTAGGGTGTGCAGCGCGCTCGCGCGCGTATATGCCCGCGATCATGCCAAATTCGGCAGCTTGAAGGAGAGTCCGCATATCAGCACCCCATGCGACGTTCAGCAGCAATTTCCGCCGCGATTTCGCGGGCAGCGCGTGCGTCCGCCGCGCGCTCGCGCAGATACAGCACATACTCGCGCTTTTCTCCGAACACCATGCGCGATACGTCGGGCACCTGCACCTTGCCCGTGCCGGCGCATGGCGCACATGCCACGTCATAGCCGCCGCTCATGTACGTGGCCTGCTCATCATGCGACATTTCGGCCCACTCGATCGACGTGATGCCGTTCGAGAAAGCTGAATGCTCGACGCGACCGTTGCCGGCGCAGCATTCGCAGATTTCCCACTTCAGGTGACGCGTGCGAAACATGATTGGCTCCATACTTGGATGATCACTGATGGCCCGCATACGCGGGCATGCTTTTTCAGTCAGCCGCGCAATTCCGGCGGTACCTCGTTGACCTTGTAGTGCGACCGTACCGCTGCGGCCTTGTGAGCTTCGCGCGGGGCCTCCAGCGGGCAGATGGCGAGGGGGCCGGCTGCATACTTGCGCTCGACCGCGCGCATGGCCGCGACATGGCTCGCACCTTGTACGTGGTCAATCAAACAACCCATGCTGTACACACTGAAGTCTTTCATTGTCGCTCTCATTTATCGGAGGCAGTCGTTATTCAACTTCCGCCGCCTTGAACCAGACGCGCTTGCCGACCGTGTGACCATCTGCTTCTGCCTTCCCTCTCGCCTTCTTGTTGGCTTCGCTCTTGTTCCGGGCCGCGATGCCGTCGTACCAGTAGCCGTCTACTTCGTCCCATGCGGGGAACTCGAACGTCATGTGTACGTTGTACGTCTTAAACGCCTGACCGCGCAGCGACTTCCGTGCGCGCCGAACATTCGTGACCTTGCGCAGGCCAAGCGCCGTCTCGACTTCCTCAAGCGTGCCGATGGTTTCGGGCCTGTCGTAGCCGTTGACGAATGCGTAGAACTTCCCGCTGTTCAACATCCCGATGCGCGGGTCGAGCTTGGCTGTGTTCATTGCGGTTTACCGTCTCGCTCACAATTCGATGATTCAATTATTGATCTATAGATCAATCATCGTCAAGCCATTTATTGATCTATAGATCAATTTATTCGCAACGCCGAGATCCAGAAATCGCACTGCGCGCTACTATTGCAAGCGATACACACGGCTCTCGCTGATACGAAGGTCTAGGGCGGACCATGCAGTTTGGGCGACCAACGCGCGCAGTTCGGCTTCAGCACCGTTGAACCATAGGCTGACGATGCCCGATGAGATGCGGTCAAGCTGCACACCGGGCAGCGACCGCAACTGATCATGCAGCTCGTCGGGAATTGCGTCCCGAACGCCGGGACACACCAAGCAGAACTTTTTCATCCCCATCTCCAGCGGGCACAATGCCCACCCTAGGAAATGGCGATGAGATCGGAATACCGGCAATCTTGTTACAAATTTCTTTTCTACTGGCACAAACAGAAAAGCCCCGCGCATCGATCGATGCCGGGGCTCGTTGAAGCGCTGCCGCGTTGCTCTATACGACGACGTCGATATCCGGATGAAAGCGCGCGGACGCCTGTTCGATGTGGTCGTAGCCCACTCGGAATGTCGTTGCAGTCAGCGGCCGGTCACTGAACGCGGTCAGCACAGGGTGCGTTACAACGTTGATGTGCGAGAACTGTTTCAGCTTCAACAGCCGCGGCAACAGATCAGGCCGACGCGCTACGAAGTCCGTGGGACGCGACCAGTCGTACTGATTCACGGCTGACGCCCCTTCTTCGTCCTTGACCCACTTTTGCCAGTGTTCCGCGATTTCGGCAATCAGGCTCTTGGAAACCCGGAACAGGTTGAGCACGTCATGTTGTGCCACAAGCTCGGGCGGAAGCACTTTGGTATAAATCGGTTGCGTGAAGCCGACCAGTAGATCGATGACGATCATTTCAAGCCGTTTGGCATCCGCATGCTGGCGAGCGTACATCAGGCCATCGAGTCGCTGATGACCGGACAGACCAGTGATATACCCACGTATCGACCGGGACAGCGGCAACGTGATGCCCTGAACGTCGATGCGCGCAGGCACACTGCCGGCCTTGTAGAAGAGCACCACCGTCACGTCGATACCAGGGCGCTTCGTTTTTATCATCACCCTTCCCCCAAACCTTCTTTAGCTCTCACGACGCCACGACCCCCGCGACAGCGGATCGCGAATACCGGCTCGATCCGCGACCTCCATCGCCACGCTTTCGAGCACGTTTCGCTTCTTCTTGCCCGACTCGGTAGGCAGGCGATCCAGCGCCTCCAGGAGGCGTTCCACCGGCTTGCTCACGTTACCTTGCCCATTCACCCACCGGTACACTGCTGCCGCCTCACGGCCAGTAGCTCCGGCAAAGCTCTTTTTGTCTTTCGGGTTATCCGGATCGTAGCCAAGATTGACCATGCGCTCCCGGATATTGATCACGCGCGTAATGGGCATCGTTTCCTTGGGATACCGCTCGTACAGAGTGACAAGCGCACACACGGTCGCGTCTTCTACTTCTTTTTCCGGATGCTTCTGAAGCTCTGCCCACGTTGCACGCTGCAAACCGAGCAGTTCGCATGCTGCGCTGATGGTGAGGCCGTGCTTGGTCCGCCACTTTTCCAGATCAAGTGATCGGATCGGTCCTTCCTTTGATTTTTGACTCATAGTTTCGGCACAGGCTTGGAAGCACTGTCTTTCTTGAAGAAGTCGCCCAGGTCATCCCCGTTCGTATCCGCTTCGAACTCGAACTCCGACTCGTCACTCAGCGCAGCGTCAACGACGGCAGATTGCGCGATCTCCTGCGCCTGCACCGGTTCGATGACGCCCTGCTCAACGAGCATATCCACTGCCGCGGCAACGGCCGGCGACAATGGCACGCCTTCCGCCGGCGTGTAATCCACAGGCACCGGAGCGCCCGTCGATTGACGGTAGTCGGCCATCGAGACGACGTTTGCCGGTGCAGGTGCGGTCGACGAATCGCGCTCAGGCATGGCTTCGGCCGGCTGCGCAGCCACCGCTTCCGCCTTGAACAGGAACTCCGTGTCGAGACCTTGCGCCGCAACGACAGCCCCAAGCTCTTCGCGGGTGTACACCCCGGCTTCGATTGCTCGAGCGCAGATCATGCCACGCGCTTTCGCGAGCGCGGCCAATGCCGTTTCCAGGCGCTTCAACTCGGCCACATGGCCTCGGATTTCAGAATTGGGATCTACGCGCTCTGCGATTACCCCGCCCCCGCTCTCGAGATCGGCACGGAACAGAGTCAACGCCGTTTCCTTGTCGATGCCGTGTTCACTGGCGAACGGCTCGATCATTTCCTCGATCTGCCTGCGAAGCTCGGCGCGTACCTCTCGCATCTGGCGAGTGTCGCCAAAGTTCTGCTGCAAGAACACGCGAAATGCCTGCCGACGACCAAGTTCGGGCATCGCAAGAGCCGTCTTCAACGAGTTCGGAAGCGTGTCGCCCACCGCCACATTGACCATCTCATCGATGGTCTGCCGGACACGATCAAGACTGGACTCGGGCAATCCGTCGATCACCAGTTCCTCTTCGGTCTCGGAAATGGTCGGAAACGGGCCACCCTGGGCCGACGTCGAGAGGCCATCTGGACGACTATTGTCTTCAACCGAGGAGGCGAAAAACTTGGAGGGAAGGATGACCCGGCAAAGGCGGGCAAAGAAGCGCCGGATTGCGGCGATCAGGCGCAGAAACAGACCGTCATCGTCGGATGCCACGCCAGGCGCGGCTTGCGCTCGTGCTGACAGGGCAGCCTTGTTGACATGAAGCGCCCCGCCAACTAGGGTTGCGATCGGTTTCTGGCTGAAAAATGACGGTGCCGAGGTTGCGCCGCCAGGATTTGGACCTTGTCCCGCAACACTGGAAACCATGCGGTACTCCGTTGTGGATTATGTATCGCATTGATTATACGCATCTAAGAGTGCGTTGCACACAATCCGTACAGCATCCCCAAGGGGGTAATTTCCCGCAATATTTTGTATGACCTTAGTGTGCGTTAGCGCACTGACGGCCCGGCAACCGTTTGCGCACCGCCCGCGCCCTACTTCGAGCGCCAGAAGACCACCCGCCCCCTCACGTCGGTATGAGTGAAATTTCGCGTGTAAAAGCCTACGCCACCCTGCTGAGACAAAAAAGCGAGCCGCCCCATGTACTCGCTTGAGACGGACGGTGAACTGAAGTCGCCGGCGCGGAACACCATGTTGGAATCAGGTAGGTGATAGGACGCGAGCGCTCCTTCGTAGTAGTCGTTCGTCGCCTTGGTTCTGAGTCCGGAATGGATATCGAACCGGGCATGCGTTCCGTAGGCTGCAAGCCACGCCTGCATCCACGACCACTGTTGCAGAAGTGACCAAGCTGGCGTCCCAACCACTCCAGCCCTCACATCGCGCAACATCCAGCAGATGGTCCGGAATCCTTCGTCTGTCGAGTAATCGACTTTCGCCTCGTCAGCACCCCGGCGGACCCATAACAGCGTGGGTACGGCCTGGCCTGCATGGTTGCTTGCCTGCGCGGGTTTGACCAAAGGGGCCAGTGCCGCGGAGGCAGCAAACGCCTTGCAAAACTCACGTCTTGTAATCATCAACTCCCCCTGCTTGCCGACCGGCTGATCGTTGCCTCGATGTTGCTGAACATGCTGTCCAGATCGGCTTCCGACATCTCATCCACCGGTTTGGTCCACTTCAGTTGAGCGGAGATCTCGGCCTCAGTGGTCTTCATGGATTCCACCGGGCTTTCGCTACCGAGCGCCTCTTCGATCTTCACCAAGGTATCGGCCGTCTTCTCCGTGAATCCGATCACAACCTCTTTCGCTTGCCGTTCGCCAATGTTTGCCGCGAGCACTGCGTCCAGATCGGCGACAACCTCCTCTGCGAATGCACCGGTCGGAGGCTGTTCGACCGTGTTCGTCACCGGATCGCGCTCTGCCATATCGGCAGAAACACCATCCACAGCACCCCCGTCCTCAAGCGGCTGGAAGCGCCGCAGGAAAGCGTCGAGATCGTCTGCCGCAGCCGGCATGCCATCCATCGGATCGGAAGCCGGCTCAACCGTCCTCGAAGCGGTGGAGGTTCCAGCGATCGCCGGAGGAACAATCTCGGCGGCATCGTAATCCGAAGGCACGAACGCCGCAGGATCAGTCTGTTTCGCTTCGGATGGAGCCTCGGTGAATTGCCGCACCAAGTCCTCGAAAGATTCGCCTTCCTTCGCTTTCTCCTGCAACGGGGGATCGTGATAGACCGGATTCCGCGTCCCATCCTGTACGGCGGAATCTCCGCTCACTGGACGAGCGAAAGCCATTGGCGCGTCATCCTCGTCCGGCACATCGATGGGCGGTGCATCATCCAGCGTTGCCGGATCTACCTCAATCGGCTCCCAATACCGACCGGCCTCATCAGCCTTATGCTTGCGCATCGCTGCGACGGCGGCGACGTAGTACGCGATGCCGCGATTGATCGCCGTCTCGTTCGGATTGTGTGTCTCGATCGCGCGATAGGTGTCGAGCAAGGCATCAGTAATCGGATCGATCGTTCCGATGTACGCCGGCGAACGGCCGAGACGGATCTTCTTCATGATCCGGTCGATTGTCGTGAATCGAGCATCCGCCTGATCGATCGGCTTCAGCTTTTCGGCCAGGTCTTCCCTCTTGGGTCGATCGACCTGCAGGAAGCGGTTCAACCGGAACGGCAGATCGGAAAACTTGCTTGAGAAGAACCACGTGAAGCTGCGCGCACGTGTCACCTGATCCTTGAAGATCAGGACTCCCTGCATTTCCTTCAGTGCCTTCAACTCTTGCAGTTCGATGCGATCACGCCGTTGGATCGAACCAGTAAGGTTCTGCCTGTAATTCGTGGAGGTGAAGTTGTTCACCGACCCCTCATAGGAGCCAGTTTCAACGGTAATCGCCTGCCCCGCGACCTTCTTGAAGACATCGAGTGTCTTGTCGGGATCTTCGAGAGCCAACGTGTACTTGATCTTCGTGTTGGCGATCATCGAATCGACTTCTTCCTTGTTCTCCCCTTTTGCCATTGCGGCAATATCTTGCCCCGCCGCGATCATCATGAAGCCCAGGCTTCGGGCCTGGGCGAACATGAGCGCGATACCCTCGGCAAAGTAGTAGCCGAGTTCGTCCATCGTGATGATGTACGGTGCCGGGGACTTCGTGGCCTTCGTATCGATGATGTCCTTGTACGTCCCTTCGAGCTTATGCCCGAGGTTCATTGCCATCATCAATCGAATGCTCGAAACAACGAGCTTGCCGAGGTTCGCCGCCTCCTGCGACGACTTCTCCAACGTCGGGATCATGACCACCAGAATGCGCCGGTTCAGCAGCACATCCATCATGTCCACTTCCGAATACTTGTCCTTGAAGATGTACCCGTAGGTGTCCATCAGCATGGACAGCGTGCGGGCATACTGGCCGGTCAAGTAGCCGTGCTGATCCCACACTGTTTGATCCCACTTATCCGGCTTGTCCGCCTGATCCGGCTTGAAGCCCGGCAAACCGGTTTCCAGGTATGCCTTGATCGGCAGGAACGCGAACTCAGGAATCTCCCCTTTCTTGCCCTTCAGGTACAACTTCACGAGATTCGGCAACGCCAGGTATTCCCGGATCACCCCGATCGAAAGCGTGATGTTGCCAACCGCGCGCTCGTAGCAAAGCGTCCGAATGAGCGCGTCCATCATGTTGACGGCCTTCTGCTGCCACTGTGCGCCGTCGCCGCTCGCCTTCGGCAGAAGGGACGACGAGAGTTGCGACAGGAAGTCCGGGCCACCTTCGAACCATGGATTCGTACCGTTCGAAGTCTTTTCGGTGGACTTCTTTTTCTTGTACGGGTCCGCACCGCCCGTCATGAAGTTCAAGACGAGATAATCGTCCTCTCGCCCGACGCGGCGACACAACGACCATACTGCCGCGTGCAGACTTGAATCGGCTTTACCGTCCGAGTAGAAGAATCCTGATCCCCACGCGAGAGCGTTGAAACACAGGCTCAGCAAGGTCACCGTTTTGCCGGAACCCGTGGTGCCCATCAGCAGCATATGGGTCCGCGCGTCGGAGTTGGTTACCCATAGCTCTTTGAGGTGCTCCGCTCTGTCGATGGAACGCTGATTCCCGAGGTAAAGGATGCCGTCTGCCTCGTTCCGCTCGACAATCTCGCCCTTTCCTTTTGGATTCGGCTTCTCGACATCGAGCGACGGATCGATACCTCCCAAGTCCTTCGGGTAGCGCATCGGCATTTCGTGTCGCTGCCACGAGAACCAAATTTGCAGCAACACCATGGCAATGGTGATCGGCAACCAGACGAAGGCCAGAACGCACGAAAACACCGCCATCGCGATCTGGAATCGTGCATAGGTGCGCGGGTGCGTCAACGATCCGCCGACACGTTCGAGGAACGTGCGCGGATCTAGCGTGATACGCCGTTGCGATAACTCCTGGCGTTGCGAGGTGCCGTATTGTTGTGCCATGCGCCGGTGGATTCGTGTCGGTTGCTCGTGCGGGTTTTACTTCTCGGCAGCTTGCAGCCGAATCATCTTGGCCGGTGCACCTTCCGGGAAGATGAAGCCCGTCCCGCTCACAACGCGCGGCGTCGAATTGAAGCCGAGTCGCTCGAACTGCTGCATGTTCGCCTTCACGCCGGTGTAGCCCGCGAGGCAATCGCTGCCTGCGGGGAACAACACACCGCCAACCGCTTGAGCCCATGCCCCCTGTTGGTCCTTGGCGCAGAGCGCATTGGCCGCAGCCATGCCGCGGTCATCCCCCTGATAGGCAACGGGCAGCACGTAGACGGAAAAGTCCTTTGCCAGATCGTCAATGTGCGCCTCGAACTGCTTGCAGGCAGGACAGTTCGGGTCCGAGTAGACATACAGGGTCTTTTCGGGCGGTTGATTGTCCAACCCGAAGTGAATCGACGCCATCTGCGAGACATTGGACACCGCGGCAGCATGGGACGCATCAGCAACGGGCGTGCCAGCGCTCGCGGCTTGAGGGAGCGGACTGCTCTGGACGGCCGACGGGCCACCCATGGTCCCCGCCGCGCGCATAATCGCGTTCAGGGCTTCGAGAGAGCCGTTGTGGGAATCGAGATAGCGCACCATCGCCATCCCCACCGCGAGCACGATAAACGGTACGCCAACATATCGCAGGAACGTTCGCCACGCACGTTTGCGCCGCTCATTGACCACGTACCGACGAAGCGATCGATGCACCATCAACCACGCCGCGTCGGCTTCATCCTTCGTATGAAACCGCTCCAGGACCACGATCTTCTCGTCGCCGGCCACCTCGCTGACGAACGTCAGCGCATGCATCGCGTAGCCCTCGTCACCTTCCTTCGGTTCGGCCGACGACACCATGAACGCCCCCGTTGCCGCCGCATCGCCACTCGCGTACTTGGTGCGCGAAATTGCCTTGATGAAGCCGGTTTGCATGAACGACGTGAACACTGTTCCGTCCGGTTCGATCAGCACGCAATCTTTCGGCATCGGAGCGTTTCTTTCAAGACTGAGTCTCATTTGGATTCCTTAGCGTAAATTCGTTTTTCGTCGGTGCATCAAGGATGCCGGTCTCTTCGAGGTATTGCTGGAGCCCCTTGATCGCATCATCAACGTGCGGATCAGTAAGCACACAGTTGTTGTCCCACGCCACTTCCTCGGCTTGCATTTGATTGAAGACGCCGGCCGACTCCATGAACGGCACCTTCCGACCAGCGGTGTTCAACGGATACCAAAGCGCGCGATCCAACGGCTTAAGCCAAATGAAGTTTGACGACGGAAGCACGCCCATCTGCCTGGACTCGATAAGCAGCGCCATCAGTAGCGTCCTCGGATACGGATGCTTCATCAGCCATTTCTTCGCCGGCTTCGCGCCCGCGCATCGCTCAAACGCTTCGCGCGCCAACGAAAAATCCGGCTTCGACTTGACGTTGACCGCGCTATAGTTGAGCGCATCAATCAATGCCTGCGAAGCCTTCGTGTCCTTGAAGAAAACCCGTAGCCCGAAGATCGCGAATAGTGCTTTCTCGTGTGCTTTCAGTTTCGACAGCGACTTGACCGGTTTACCTAACTGCCCGACCAACAGGTCTCTTGTCAGGTCGAACTCCAATCGCTCATTGACGATCAACCCATGCTCAGCAACCCACTCTTCGGGATGCATGGACGAGGCCCATTCAGGTGAAGGATCATCCGTCAGGTCGCGCTGAAGGATAGGGGCAACAGCAGAGAACGACTTGCTCTGCACCTCAAGAAGCGATTGCACGGTATGGACGCGCGTCGCGAGAACGACCGGATGCCGCGAAGCTTTCCACGCGATCCAAACGCTCAATCCAATGGGGATCACGACGTAGAACGCGCCGATTTGCCATCCAAGAATGAATACTTCCTTGAACGTCATCACTCGCGCGTAGCGGAAATAGAGAACCAGTCGCCCCTTCAATCCGTCGGCCGTGTCCGAAAGGTACGAAATTGGCATGACTTCGTAAGCCTTCCAGATGAGCAGCTTCTGAGTGATTGCCTCGTGCTTGAGGTGCCACATCAGTACCATCGCGACACCGAAAATGATGGCCGATAGGATGACGAGCGGAGCCGAGCTACGATTGCTTACCTGATCTGGCATCCGAACCTCTCTGCTTCCGTGGCGACCTTTCTGACGTACCTGTCATGTTCTCCGGGAGTCCGGCTGTGATAACGCCCGACGCCAGTCCAGAAGTCACCCGACGCATTGATCTCGTATCGGATGATGTAGGCCGCACCATTCACCGCAAGGCACGCGTTGTTGGCAAACTGCGTCGCTGAAATACCGAAGTTCCGCTGGAAATAGTTGATCCACACCGTGTTGATCTGCGTGATGCCATAGTCCTTCGTGCCGTTGCGGTTGGCGCGCACGATGCCGGGGCTAAGATTGCCCGACGACTCGACTTCATGGACGGCTCTCAAGATGCAGGACGGAACCGAATACTTCTGTTCAGCCTGCACTACGCACGCCTGGAACGACTGTTCCTGAACGGGGAACGGCATGTATGGCATCGCTATTGCCTCGCCTCGATTTCGGCGATGCAGGCGAGCACGTTCTCGATCTTTTCCGGACTAAAAATCATCGCGTACTCACCGCCCTTTCGAATCAGATCGAGCCGCTGGTTTGCTTCTGGCAACGTCTCGATGTGGTGCGGCCACTTCAGTTCGATCTCGATTGCAACCGGAATCGCTTCACTGAACGGGACCAGCCGAAAGAACCTGTTCAGCTCAGCGTGACAAGCCTCCATCTGATCGCGATCCATCGCCCGGACGATCTCGACCATACGAACGGCCGCGGACCGCACTGCCTTGCGTGGCTTTGCTGTGTCATATCCATGTGCATCATCAATTCGGCGCGCAACCATCCGACCGACTTCGGAAGTCATCAGGTCGATTAGATCGCTGCGCGGGTTTCCAAGGCCACGGACCATTGTGCTAGGATCGGTTTGCAGATTGCGTATAGTAGTCATGATACGTAATTCCGTCAATTTTTTGCCTACCAGTCAAGGAGGTTCCGGTGAACGCACCGATCAAACCCAAGCTGAAGCCCCGTTCCGAGCAGCCCGTCAGCACGCAACCGACGCCGGTCATCAAGCCGTCCGCGATTGCTCGCGCAGTCGTGTCTGAACTGGAACGCGGCGAAACAGAAGGACTGAATCACCTCGCCACACTCGGCGGCCTCGGACTGCTCGCTGAAATTGCCCACTTCGGCGAGCACATCGCGGGCTCGTCCCAAACCGTCGTATCCGATCGCACCGCCAAAGCGATCGACCCGCGTAACCAGATCGATCCCCGCAAGCGCTTCATCCCCCGCTAAATCTCGAGCCTCGGCCGCGCTCCCTCGTCCCCGAAAACCAACGCGCGATAACATGACCGCGTTGCACGCGCGCTTCAGTCCGTGCGGCCGTTCGCGCCGTTGTGCAGCGCGCTATTCCGGCCTAATCCCTGCAATATCCCGCCCGGCCACTTGGCGATTCACAATCATTTGACGTATGATCTACCTTGACATAATGGATCGAATTTTGTAGATTCCGTATCGTTGTATCTATACAGAATCTTTTGAGCCGCCTCGGGAGCATTGCTCATGTCCGAAACCACTTCACTAGCACGTCAAAGCGTCCATCGCAGCGCCAAGATCATCGACACGTCCACGGATATCCTCTCCGCAGAGCCGCGGGACGACGAAAAGGCTTTCGGCGCAAAGTGCCTGGTCTCGGCATCCCTCCCGTATCGCAATCCCAAGCCAGAGCAGCTTACAAATGGCGCCTGGGTCCGGAAGAACGGCGACTACACCCTGTGGATTCAGGGCGACCCGCTTAAGGGCATTCCGTTCGGGACGTACCCACGCTTGTTTGTAATCTGGCTGACTTCGGAAGCCGTTCGAACAGGCAGCCGGCGTATCAGCACCGGAGGCAACTTCGCCGAGTTCTGCCGCAAACTGAATATCGACCGTAGCCGGGGAAAGAACGGGGCTGGCCGTCGCCTCATCGATCAGGCTGACCGCTTGCTCAACGCCCGTGCGGCGTTCATCACTGGCGACCTGGACACGGCGAAGATGAAGCGGACCGATCTGCTGCAATTCGCCGAAGATTTCACGCTGTTTTTCGACCAAAACGAGCACGAGCGTCAGGATTCGCTGTTCCAAAGCGAGATCACCCTGACGGAGAAGTTCTTCAACGAGATCACCGCGCATTGCATTCCGCTGGATCTTCGTGCAGTCCTCGCATTGCAGCAATCGCCGCTTGAACTGGACATCTACCAGTGGCTCGCCTACCGGATGTTCTCGCTGAAAACCTCCTCGCGCCCGACATGGCAACAGCTTTATAACCAGTTCGGCTCGAGCTACGGGCGTCTGCGTGACTTCCGCGCTGATTTCCTCAAGGCGCTCAATTCGGTCAAGGCTGTCTACCCACGGCTCAACGTGGACTACAGCGAAAGTGGCCTCGTCCTCCTGCCATCGCCCACACCGGTCGCACCCCGCCTCGAAGTCGTCAACCGCTGAGACCCTCAGTCCCTGAGGTTATTTGGTCGCGCCCCCCCCGCGCGACTCGCGCCCTATTGCGTCCCGCTCCGCAGCGCGCCTGCGCGAAAGTAAGCACTCACCCCCATCCTTCTGATCGAAAGCAAGCGCTCACGCCGTTTCGATGAGGTTATTTGGTCGCGCCCCCCCTCCCGGAGACAGGTGACGCAGAATCGACGCACCTTCGACGCACCCTAACTTTCAGGCCACGCCGACAATCTGAGGTTATTTGGTCGCGCCTGCCCACGCATGTCGAGGTTATTTGGTCGCGCTATGCGCCTTGGGGTTATCTAGTCGCGCCCCGCCTGAGGTTATTTGGTCGCGCAGGGAGGAGTTGAGGTTATCTGGTCGCGCAGGGGTTATCTGGTCGCGCATGAGGTTAAATGGTCGCGCCCTTGTCCGAGCCCGGTTGAGGTTATCTAGTCGCGCCTCGCCCTGTGGATAAACCCTGTGGATAGGCCGATTTATTCAGGGTTAATTGGTCGCGCCGTTATAAGTTATCCGGGGTGAATTAGTCGCGGCCCTGAGGTGAATTAGTCGCGGGTATGAGGTTAATTGGTCGCGCTCATGAGGTTAAATGGTCGCGCGGATCTCTTGCAAACCCATGCCAGTATTGGGTTTGCGGCGGTCTCAAGTAGTTTACGCCTATAGGTTTACCCTGTTGGTTTACAAATAATTATCTCTATGCAACTAGTAAGACGCAGTTTTCTGTGAATAAGTCAGTGGTCAATTGGCCTATGGATTTGTGGATAGCCCTGCTACGCAGGGTACCCGCCTAACCGCTTCGCGGTTCCCTGTTGACAGGGATGGACAACCCTTCGGGTTGCCCACTCCCTGCCAACAGGTCGGCGGCTATCCACAGATCCACAGGCTTCGACCACGAATAAGATAGAAAACCTTGACCACCGATCGCAAAGTGACATGAGGGCGCGACTTGAGTGAGCCACCAAAACGGCCGGTATGCCGATCTTCGCGGTCTCTTAAGGGGAAGGGACGGGTGAAGTGCTCCGAAGCCCGCCTCGACCGTTCTACGCAGCATATAGGCGATACGAAACGACGCGAATCGCTGTGATTTGCTAAATTGGATGTTGCGAGGACCGAAAACCTTGCGCTATAGTTCAAACCAAGCCGATCGTTCGGCACATCGCAGGAGCGAAAAATGGACGCAGTGATTTTTGGTCGGGCACAGGCGGCGCATCGTAGCGCAGAGCAGTGGAAAGCCTACGCCGAAAACCTTGAGCGTCAGCTTCGCATCAGCCAAGCGAACGCTGCGGGGATGGAAGCGTTGAAGGACGCCGCGATCAAGGAAATCGCACGTGTGGACCCACGCAGCTACTTGCTCGTGCAGCAGAACCGGCAACGGATCTTCGACGGCGGTTTCAATCCCGTTGCGAACGGTAAGCGCGCTGCGTAAGCAACCGACCGAGCCGAGTAATGAAAAAGCCCGCTGACCGCGGGCTTTTCGCTTTTTGACAGGCGCGTTGCGCTACACATCCATCTTGCCGACAGGCGTACCACGCGTTGGACCGGCAGGCGTGCCGGGGCCACCACCGCCGAGAGATGTGCCAAGCCCGCGGGCATTGCTGCCGCCGTGCCCGACACCCGCACCGAAGAGCCGGTTCACACGATCCTCAAGCTCGGGCATCCGCGATGCCATCTGGCCACCAACCCACGAGAACACCTGGTCAGGAACGATGTGGATGAGGCTGAACGTACTGTTGCACAACGTTTGGCACATACCGACATAGAGGACGATAAAGCCAACGATACTCACCAGGCCCGTGACAGAGTCGTACTGCGCATTCTGCATGGCCACGCCGAACATCGTATTCAGCAGCGTTCCCAACACTACGACGCCGGCTCCCGCCAGGACGAAGCCGATCTCCATGAAAACCGGCCGGAACATGACGTTGAGCAGAAAGATGTAGCCGTGCGTCGGGCGCTGGCCCATACCCTCACCTTCGCCGTCCAAGTGCGTCATCGCCCATAGAGGCGATGCAACCATCGACTCGCCGACTACGGCGTACCACGACAGCACGCCGCTGAACCAGATGATGAACGGGAGCATAGGAATATAGATCGAGAGCATCGCGCCAAAGAAGAACAGCGTGATGCACATGATCACGATAAACGGTGCCAATGCACTGAGGACACCTTTTGCCGCACCCTTGGCTGCCCCGAGCATGCCACCAGTCGCCACGTCACCGACAACGCCCAGAACAGTGCCTACATTGGACTCCGAAGCACCCTCCAATCCCTTCACGACGGCATACGCTCCAAGCGCAAACCAGCCAGCATCGAGAATGTAGTCTCCGAGATTCTTCATGCCTATGAGCGGATTGGTCGACCCCCCCGGCCCTTGGCCCGTGTTCAGATTGATAGCCATCTTTACAAGCTGCTGGCCGGGAAAGATTTTCGTGATCAAGTTCTTCGGGTCCGTTGTACCTGTGGTCAGGTCGCTGACCATGCTTTGCGTGGTCGATGTCGATGTTGATGCACCCTGCTGGTTTTGCTGCTCGTATGCTGCGCTCACCTTGCGGTATAGCTGCGGGTACGGCATGTTGTGGGGATCAGTGCCGGGTACGGCGGCGGCCGTCGCGTTTGCAAGTGCAGTTACTTGCGAGTTCGCCTGGGCGAAAGTTTGATACCAAGCGCCCATCATGATCCAGCCGTCGCGTTTCAGGTTCGACTGGATTACGCTCGACAATCCGCTGATCGCATTCGAGGAATTCGATATCGCATCCGTAATCGTCTTCTCGTACTGGAGAGCGGCTTGGTTGATCGTGTTCTGCGGATCGGCCGGCTGGCTTTGGCCATTCACGGCCGACACGTAAGCTTGCGCCGCGGCCGACAACGTGGACTGGAGCGTGGTCAGCGCGCTCTGATGAGCGCTCAACATCTGCGAGTTGATCGAGCTGGGGTCGAGCGAATAGGCGGCCATACCATCTGACGACGGTAGCGTGGACGGTTTAGCGATTCTGATTTCAGCGCCGCCGCACGAGAGTCCTCGCTTGTTCATGAGCACGACCTTGTTGCTGGTCGTGATCGCGTTGAAATTTTCGGCCGCATCGACGGACACGCCGCTGTCGTTTGGCATGTTCGCGATCGCCGTATTGGCAGATTGCGCGCAGAGGTTCGCTTCAAAGAGAGCCTTCGCGAGAGTCGTTGCCTGCGGTGAGGCTGGCGTTGCGATCATCGATCCACCGCTGTTGAGAACGGACACGGCCGCGTCGAGCGAGAGATTCGCAATCCCGACGCCAATCATGGTTCCCCAAAGCATCACCATCTGCGCGCCACAATATCCTCCGAAGATGGGCACCAGGCCCGTGAAGCCGACACCCATGCGGATGATGAACCACGGGGACGATTTCTTCTGTCCCATGAACTCGCCATCCTGCCCGGTGGCGATCATTGCGGAGCCAAAGTGATACATGGCCCAAATCGCGCCGACGGCAAGCATGCATGCGTTCAGCACGAGGAAAAGCTGCGCAATCATTCCGCCCGATCCACCGCCGGTCGCAAGCGGGTTGTGTACCACCGACCCGTAGACCAGTTCCAGTAGCGACATGGACTTGTCGCCGCCACGGTTTGCCGCATTCTGGATGTCGCCCATGGAAACGGACGATTGAGCAGACGCGGCCATGGAGGTTGCAAACAAGCTGAACGCTGCCGCTCTTGCTCCCCACCTTCTCGGTAATGGCTTCATTGGTCTTCCTCTTGTGTATCGATATAACGATACGAATATATCAGGACATAGGATCGCCTAGAAAAGGCGCGGATTCAGTACTCGCTTCAGCACACCGCTCGTGGCGAAGAACTTCCGGAAACCGCCAAGCGGTTCGTCAGGCGAAGCCCGTCCGGTTTCCATCTGCCATAGACGGTGCTCGTACTTGACGGCGAGCATCAGGCAAAAGAGGACGAACAGCCCGCCGAGGAATGTCCCGAAATAGTTCCCTCCCAATGTGCTGCCGAACAGAAACGCCGCCGAAACAGTGGCAATGGCAAGGAAGAAGCGCTTGTGCCTGACGCATGACAGTTCGATCGCCTCGAGTGGCAGGGACTCGGCTGTCCGTTTGGCAAGGGCTTCGTTGTACGTTACGACGCGAGGATCTTTGCGCTGCTCTGCCAACTGACGGTTCCGGTCAGCAAGCGTCTTGGCCCCTAACCGGATATTCTCCTTCAGGGATGCGGCCGCCTTGTAAATCGGGTAGCCAGGGACAAGCGAAAGCAGTCCGAAGCGAACTACCCTACCTGCGCGGCTACGTTGCTTTCTATCGCTCATGCTGCGCGCTCCGTTTGCGTGTCAAGGTGGTACTTCACGATCAGTTCATTGGCGACCGTGTCGATGATGTTGTCGTCATCCTTCGCGCCCTGTTCAGCTTGCCGGGCTTCCATGTATTGCGCGGCACTTCCACTCGGAAATTCCTTGGCGAGAATCTTTCGTGCGAGAGCGGGCGCCATGCGCTTATACAGCCGCCGGCGAAGCCCGACATCCTTCGCCGTGGTCGAGAACGCCCACAACTCGATTGCACCAGGCGCGTTGTGAAGCACCTGCGTTACCACGCCGCTCTTCGTCTGATGCCACACGAGGAATTTGCCGGCACCGCGCACATCACGCTTCAACGCCTGGATTGCCGAATCCGACAGACCGAACATGTCCTTCGCCTCCTTCCGCGACTTCTCACTGCCGGCGTTCATGATGTAGACCGAGAAAGCGGATTCGGTAATCGATTCGCCGTCCGTCTCGAAGTCGGTCATGAACTGAGAGGCGAGTGATACGCGGATTCCGTGCTTGCGCCCTTCTCGGCGATCGAGTGAGAGCAAACGCCGAATGGACTTCTTACCCGCTGTCCGGTGAAGCTCGTCCATGCACATCGCCTTCATCTCGTCCTTGATGTCCTCGTACTTTTGCTTGTGGGTCTCGTGGTAGATCGAGGGGGCAAGCTCGGAAATGTCTTCCGGCAAGTAGTATTGGCGTGCAGCGATCTGACGCGCGAAAACGAACATGATCTCGGCTCGCCGTTCACCTGTCTCACCAGATCCTCGCGTCACCTCTTCCAGATCGAGCGCCACCACTCGCGATTGATCGCTCAGCTCGAATCTCGTATGCGATGCGATGATCGGGAAATCGCGGAGCGCCGACGTTATAACCATTCCCATGGCGTCCAACAGGTCCATCCCGTTCTCGACCTTCGCCTTGGAGTCCTCCTTCGGTGAAAAGATTGAGCGAACGCTCTCCGCGCCGAGAGCTTCGATAACGTCCGACAGCACCGGGACTGCAAACCGTTGGGCAAGTCGCGACTCACGCGTTTTCCCTGCAACGGTCAGGGCATCAGTCACATTCCACCAGGACGTGTACTCATCGTGGTGGAAACCGATCGATTCCAGAGCAGCATCGACATCTGCATCGATCGTCGGCTCATAACGCTTCTCAGATCCCGGTGAGGAATATTTCTGATACACCTCGTCCACGAGCATCCCGGCCAGTTCAGGCGCGTTCGCGTAGGGCTCCTTCTTTCCGACCGGTGTCGCGAGCGCGGTCAACAAAGACACCAGATACTCGCGATCCATTTCGGTTGGATGCCGGCAACCGGGTAGCGTATCGAACGGATTGATCGCGAACTCGGCATTGTTCTTGAGTCGAATGTAGATGGCTTCGTGTTTGCGGTCGTCCGGCAATGCGTTCTGCAGAAGCTCGATGAGCCCACTCGAACTCACACCCACGTCGATGATCGTGATCAGCGGGAGGCGGCGAAGGCCCGGCGACAATATCGCGCCGAGATTGAGCGTGTTGAGCCACACAGACTTGCCCGAGCCCATGATTGCCCAGATCAGGTCGATCCAGGCAGTCTGCAACGAGGAGTTCGGCTGGAACGGGTACACCTTACCGTCCAAGGTTCGCAGCAGAATTGAGCCACCGGCCCACCATGGTGAGGCTGCACGTTGAATCGGCAACAGGCGAACGATGTCCGACAAAGGCGGAATCAGCTTAGGAGCGACTGACTTATCGGTGAAGCCCGGAACGGTCGACGCAAGGCCTTGGATAGGATCACCAGTGTCCGTGCTGATCTGCGATACGCCCCACCCCTGCATCGCGCTCACCAGTGCCGATAGACGGTCCTCGCACGTTTTCTTGTCCGGACCCCATGTTGAGGCAGTGATTCGAACGGTGACGATGCATTCATTGTTTTGTCGCGCCTGTTCAATCGCATCGAACGACCGCTTGATAGCCTTGTTCGTACTGCCCAAGAAGCCGATAACGCTGACCATCACGTTCTTGAATTTGTTCGCTTCTAGGCCGCCGGGCTCGATTGAGAATTTGATCCGCCAAGGAATGTCCTTCCCGACACGATTGAACAGCATCATGAAGTCGTGGATCTCCTGCGGACCCACCTCCATGTAAGCAGAGCCGTGATATTCGCCGTTGACGTACACGTAGTCGCCATCGGCGTGAATCTTCCCGGAACACATCTGCTCCTGAAGCCTCGGCAAGTAGTAGCCACTGGGGGAGCCATTACGCATATCGCGAGGAGTGAACTTGTCACCAGGAAGTACGGGCTTCCACTTGTGGTCCGTACGCCGACGATCATACGACTGGCGGATTGCTCTCGCGGCTTGGTGCGTGGATAGTCTTTCGACGTGTAGCTTCGCGTGCAGGAAATCGCGCTCCATTGCATCGACGAACGTTTCGTGGCGATGCAGCAGCCCCTTCAGAATCGCGGTTACGGACTGCGCTTCCAGCATCGGCTGAACCTTGCTTTCCTTAATGCGCAGCTTGTGCGTCTCCATCTCCCGTTTCAACTCGTCGGGAGCCATCGAAGACAGGTGTGTGTAAAGCATCACGTAGCATGACTCATGAGAGCAAAGATCGGCCACGCGATCGCACCGATCGTCCAGCATGTCCTTCAGGTCAAGACCGATGCGGTCACAGGTGTCGTATGCCGGTTGCATCAGGTTCTTGACCTTCGACCGGATCATGTCCGGGTCGCGCTCAAACGAGATCTCCACAGAGTGGCCGGCTTTCTGGAAGTAAGAGGTCATCGCGCGACGAAGATCGTCAGTGATCTGCTCGAACTCGGCGTCTCCTACTACGTCCATCGAACCTGTCAATTCGAAGACAGTCAGCATTGCACATTGCCGCGTGATGAGGATGTACGGACGCGCCCCTTTCGGGTCCATCGCGGCCATCTGCTTCGCCCGTGGGTCATCAGGATCAAGGCCAATGGCGGTCTCAAGCTGGCAGTACGACGGCAGATCTGCACCGAGTGCGTGGCTCGATACCCACGCGATCAGCGACTCCACATTGTCCAGAACGGTTGATACGATGGTCATGGATTCGATCTCCGGCGCATAATTTCTTGACGCATGGTTTGAACTGCTTTCGTTTCTGTTAGGACTCTCGCGATATCGGGATCGGCTGCTGCTGACTTGCTGATCACCATCGTCGCGTGCATCGCTCGGTCGGACATAGGCAATTCGGCGATCTTGTCCAATCTGAGCAAATCTCCCGAGCGAATCGCTGCTGCGCACATCACCTCGGCGAGCATGGCGAAGTCGAGGGGTTCGTTATCCGGTGGCAGCATGGACGTCGTCCTCCTGGATGAGGCGGTTGAAGTTCGGGCAGACCACTTGGTTCTCGACAGCGAACTCCAGCGCGCGGAATAGCTCGGAACGAAGCAGACGAACTCGCACCGCGCCGGCGGAATAGCCGGTCACGGTAAAGCCTTGATCGAGGGCCTTCTTCGCAAGCGAGAAGCACAACGCGCGATCTGCCGCGCGAAGCCACACCGCTCGCGGAGTCAGCGACTTCTTTTTCAAGAGACGGTTGTATTCGTCGGTCGCCAGCGACACCCAATGGTTTTCCGCGAGAAGGCCAGCCGAGTAGGACAACTCCATCAGCGGATCTTCCACCAAGGTCCGCGGAAGCTGCATCCGTTCGTGCAGTGCCTTGTATTCAGCAGAGCGGAATACGGACTTGATCTCGATCGGCGCGAAGCGAGATAACCAGATCAGTTCCGGATGGGACACCCATTCGCGCAGAACCATACGAGACGCAACCTTCTGGCCGAATGCAGCGAGTGCCGCGTATTCGGAGTCGGCGCGGGTCATGTCCATTACGACTTCGGCAAGAATCGGCGTGTCATGCTTTAGGCAGAAGGCCAGGCGTTCGCGTTGACTGACTGGCAGCTTCACTTCCGATACGTGTTCCCACGCATCATCCGGAATCGGGCAGGAAAGTATCTTCTTGGCGTGAGCCAACCGGTTCATTCGCAGTGTCAGGAAAACCGAATTCGGAACGAAGTCTGCTCGTGTGATTGCCGAATCGGTTTGATATGCAGCGCGCAGCGCGCGTTCGAGCGCTGGATTGTTCGATGGATACACATCCCGCGGGAATCGCGACTTGATGTTCTCATGCAGCGAGTCGGCGTTCGCAATCTCGCCGGCCTTCCATTCATAGCTGGCTGCCGCGAGTTTGAATACGCGTGAGGCGACCTCCGACAAAACCGGTGCCGCGTCGACTGCATGTGCTCCCGCCAGCTCGTAACCGAGATCGGCGGCGATCTGATGGACCTGCGTGCGGAGAAAGGTGTTCCCGCGCAAGTTGTGGACGTTCCGATGCCCGAGCGTTATGAACTGCCCGTAGTCGGCGTTCGTTATCCAGATAACGTTGTTCGCTAGGTCGGACGGCTGCCGAACATGCGTCGGTGTCGAGCCGTTGACGGAAGCATGCCCCGAGGTGCATTCCTTCGGGTTGTCGTACAGCATGATGCCGATCTCAGGGCAGGCGACAGCATTGTCTTTTGGGTCCGAAGTCGCGAGAGCACTACCTTGCTGCTCGTGCGCGCTCATAAATTTGACCCCACATCTTTAGAGGAAGCGACTTGTAGCTCTCTTCGATCCACTGACCGATGTACTCCATAAAACGGACAGGACGATACAGCAATGCCATTCCACTGAAGGCGCTCACACGCTTGTCGAAGTCTTCGTCGTGAAGACGTAGCAGCGCGTTCGCGAAGTCGGAAGGATTCGCACTTCCCCACTCCGAGGCGATCAATTCAGCGCGGCTGGCCAGATGTTGCAACAGCGCGCGAGCGTCGGACTTTTCCTGCTCACTTCCCATCTCCAGCACGACGGCGATCGTGCGCTGGAGGTGGTTGACCTCAGACTGAGGCATTCCTTCAAGGTTGATGAAGACCCCTTGGCGCTGGCTTCCAACCTGGCCGATGTGCTGCGTGCCGTGGCAAAGCGGATCGGCGATCGCGAGATTCTCGTCGCGGTTGTCTGCATGGTTGTCGTTGCAGTGGTGGACTTCGGTGTGCTTTGAGCGAAAGCCACAGAAGACGCACCTGTTGCCGCCTTTTACCAGAACTGCTGGACGCTTTTTCTTGTATTCGGCATTTGCCGACTCCATGCCTTCGTCGTCCTGACGCCAAATCTTCCGTTTGACGGAAAAAACGATGTCCCGGTAACGACGGGAAACGAAGTTTGCTCCGAGATCCGGATGCGGAGCGGCCATACCTTGCGTTGCTTCGTCCCACGAGACCCCGGCATTGCGCACCGCATCCTCGTCAAGCGTGACGTGCTGGCGCGAGTCGATGGGCGTGCTCATGGCGTTGGTCTCGTGGTCGAGGTGCGCTGTTACAGGCCGCCCGGCAGCTTGTTCATGCTGCTCGAGCCACCGCCCATGGACTCACCGGCGGAATCCATGATGTAGCCGACCATGCCAAGCGCGGGACCGCCGAGGCCGTAGCCGAAGATCGAGCCGGTGGTGACCTGCTGATCGCCCTTGCTCTTCTTGATGCCGTTGTTGATCCCGACGCCGGTCGCGGTGATACCGCAGCCGTAGCAGGCATAGACCAGTGCGTCGAATGCAGATCCCATGTCGTTCTTCAGGGACTTCGCGATGCCACCAAGGCTAATTGCTTCAGCAGGAGCCGCGAACAAAAGGCTCGTCCCGATCAGCGACCCGAAGATCGTGACCGCAAGCCGGAAATTTGAAAGTCGAAGGTTGTCGGGCAGGAGCGAATGCCACGTAACCGCGATAGCCAGAACGACGATCGCAATGTCGAGTGCGGGATTCGTGAATGCGAGCCTGCCGAAGAAGGCGAGGCCGAAGACTGCCGCAAGAACGACGTTGCGATGCGTCAGTGCGTAGAGGTGAAGCCGGGCGATGTAGTGTTTCATTGGTGTTGCTCCATAGCGGTTAAAAGGTCAAACCCATCGTTGCTTTAAAAGCATCCAGTGTGGCGGTGATGTTCACGAGAGCCGCACCACCAAGGATGTGAATAAAACCCTTCCATGCGTAGTCTTCGTACCCTCCTCCTCCACCGCCGTTGGATGCCTTTCGCAACATCGTCCATCCCTTCAGTCCGTACCACCAACCGAAGGTCGAAATGATCGTCAGCACGGCGTTTATGGCTGGCCCGAATGCACCAGCTGCGGACGCGCCTGAGTAGGCGACGAGGCCGTAGGTTGCTTCGCTCTCACCCATCGACGCGAGCGTGCTATTTACGGCACCCGAAAAGTGGACGATCAGCGCACCGATAAAGAACGCCGAGAAAATGCTTTGGCCTGAAATGTCGGCACCTGGCGATGCCGACTTGCGCATCGCGTCCGAGATAGCCTTGCTGCAATAGAAGATGCCGATGCCAACAGCGACCGTCTGCGCAAGAGCCTGGAACGCGATGATGTCCTGAGCAATGTTGACGACGATCGTAGTCAGGTCCATTACTGAATTACTCCCGCAGTCGTATAGATTTTGTAGTTATCAGCATCGATCCGCGTGACTTCCGATGCCCCGATCTTGTCGCCTACGGCCACGACGATCTGCTTGCCGCTTTCCTCGTCTACGACCCAACCTTGGCCGGGGATCACCTGTTTGATGTGGTAGCCAAGCTGAACCTCGACACCTCGACGCTTGTGTTTGCCCGTATGGCGCGCATGCGTCGTGGCTTTCTTCACGGGGGCGTCGGTGGTCGCGTCGGGCTCGTCGGTAGCGCTCGAGTTGGATTGAGCGACGGTCGCAGCCTTGCTACCGTGCGGACCACGATGCGCCAAAGCGCTTCGTGCGGCCTTCAGTTCTCGTTTGAGCTTGCGGATTTCGGCGTCCTTCGCATCCGTTTCTGTCGCATCGGGCGCAGCGGAAGCCGGTGCCGCCGTCGTGACGGAACTCGCGCCAGTGATAATTCCTCCCGCAGCTCCGCTCACTGCGCCAGATGCGGGCGTCACCGTGGCAGCGACAGCCGATGCAGCAGCAGCCGGTGGCGCAGCATTCGCGCCAACGGCCGGCGACGACGTGCCCATGTCGAGCGGCAAGCCGTTGCCCTTGGTGCTTGCTGAATCAGCAGCCATAGACCCCGATGCGACGGTCGGAACAGGGCCCGTGGGAATCCCCGGATTCGCTGCCTGTGCCGGCAACGGGGTTACGCCCCCTTGAGTTGCATCCGTCGTTCCAGCTTGCGGCGGCAATGGCGAGGGGGTTGCTGTATTGGGAATCATCCCGCCGGTGTCGGACGGCAATGCGGTAACCGGCGCGTTCGTGAACTGCGTGTTCGGTTTCGAAAAGAAATGCTTGTAACCGAACATGGCTGCCATTACGAGCGCAGCGCCGCCCGCCAGCAGGACGGGTGTCGGGATCGAGCGTTTCTTCTTCGGCTCGGTGTCAAAGGTCGTGACGTCGGCACCGTCTGCATCGGGGTGCACGGTGACATTCGGATGCTCATCGACCGAAGGACCATCCAGGTTCGCCGAGAAATGATCGTGTTCGCTCATATGGTCGCTCGCTATTAAATGCGTATCGAGGTAATTATACGTAAATAATCAGACATGGAAATGACGACTATTGGATGATCACATCCTGCCTAAACAGGATCAGCACGGGAGTGTTCATTTCCACGCGGCCGGTGATCGCCGGAATGGAGGAGACTTCCTGTTGTATGACGCCTTGCATCCCTTGAATGCCACCTGAAACCCCTGCACCGATCAGTTGCTTGCTGCTTGGGTTGGGGTTGTTCACCTGGGTAACGCCACCGATCGCGTTCTGAGTCACTGTTGATCCGGCGTTGCTGTATACGCTCCCTGCCGCGCCGAGAGCGCCAAGAATGCCCGGAATCAGGACGCGCTCCGGTATGTGGTGATCGATATCTGCTGGCAGCGCATTGCTGAGCGTCTTGTCATTCAACGCGACTGCATTGATCGCAACGGTTCTGCCTTGGCAGGTCATCGTTGAGAATGATGCGCTGACGCTCTGGTTTGTGAGCTTGCCAGTTCCGCGGAGTTCCGAGCCTTTACAAGGGCCTTGGTCGAGTACCGCGAGAACGTCGGACGGCACGCTCGTGTCAATGCCATTTTCGAGGTGAGCGTAGTACTTCTCGCTGTCCTTGATGATTGCAGTTCTCGCTTGCGCTGCGCCAGTGGGCGTGCCAGTCATGTCGCGTTGCGCCGTTGTCGCGGCGGCAGTCTGCTCCCCCTGCTTTTGCAAGCCGAGCACTTCTTGTGACTGTGGGGGGTTGTCCCATTGGTTCGCGAGGCTCTGGATTTGCTGACTTACACCCGGAGATGGCGCGGGCAGCGGCGGTAGCTGCTGCGCTTGTTGCGCTTGCTGTGACCCGCCCGGATGCTGATAGTCGATTCGCTCAGGAGGCGTGTTGTCGTTCCGCTGTTGAAGCTGCTGCTCCAGTTGGGTGTTGTCGGAAAGCGCGGGAACGAAGGTCGCGCCAGTTTTTTGAGCTTTCGCCAACCCCTCCTGGTTCTGGCTATTGAGCGCTTGCGTATAGTGCGGCGACTCCTGCGAGGGCGTGCCGCCTTGCGAGTCAACGGTCGGGATGTCGAACTGCGCCGCCTGATCCTTGCGGTGTTTCATGGCGGCAAATGCCACCCCTGCACAGACGATAGCCAAGACGACGATTCCACCAATGACCTTTGCGTTGCGCATAAAGCCAGGGTGCAGCTTTCGAGAATCATTGCCGGCCATCGTTACTCCAGATCAAGAATGATGTTTCGGGTTGCGCCGTTGGCGCTCACTGTGACGACGGGCGTCTGCGGGATTTCGTAGACGTGGGTACCGTCAGCCGCCGTCAGAATTCCGTAGTAGGCCGGGTTGCTCAGCGAAAGGCTGGTTCGCAACACGATACGATCGCCAATTGCCCACGCCTTCATATCCGAAGACGCGTTTTCAATACGGATGGGCTTCGCGCCTGGCGTATCTACGCCGTCCAGTAGGGACTGCATGTAGTCCTTGGGCAGATCGATCGCGGTCGTACCGCGCACGGGTGCGATTGCGTTCGGTCCTCGGCGTGGAATGCGCACGTCAAGGCGGTAGTCCGTCTCCTTTTGGCCAGCGACCATCTTTACGACGATCGGAAATGGAAGGTCTTTGAGGAAGACCGCAACATCGCCTTCAACATAGTCTCCGTCCGCAGTGATCGTGATCGATGGTATCGCCGCGACAGGTTTCAGCACATCGAACCGACCCTTCGCCATATTGTTCACTTCGATGATGTCCCACGGCGCGCCAGTGCTGTCGATGAAGTTGACGGTTGCCCCGAGGTGGCTCACGCGCACAATCGGCGGCGGTGCGCCCGGCGAGAGATCCACCGTAATCGATGACGAGACGGGCTTCGATGGCGTTCTAGCGCTGGTGGATGCCGCGCGTTTCGCTTGATCGATGCGCTTTCGCAGAGCTTTGATCTGGTCGCCGGTCAGGGGTGACATCGTACTGACGGCGGCGTCATAGTTGACAGTCGCCTGGTCCACCAATGGAGGTAGCGGTCTCGGTGCGTTGGGGGCCGAATAGACGTTTCCCCCTGCGTTCGGCATCGAGCCTGCTGCGCCAGTCGCGTATGAGGTCTGACTAGCCGGAGGCTGCCCTGCTGCGCCGGAACTGTAGGGTGTCTGCCCTGCTGCGCCTGCCCGATTCGTCTGCGTCATTTGTGCGCTTGCAACTTGCGCTGCGCCGACAAGCGCGAGCAAGCACATCGACTTCGTGAATGCGCTCGTCATCGATTTCGCCTTAGAACGGATTGCCCGTCACCACCGCATACATCTTTCGCGTGTCCATGATGCCGGCGAGCCAATCCTGCGCGCGACGGTTGGGTGCCGTGCGCCACAGTTCCTCCAGTTCATCGCGGCTTGCAATGAACGGATCGATCAGTTCGAACACTTGATGCCAGTCGGTGCCCTCAACGCTTGCCAGCGGGTGAGTGCCCTCCTTTTCCTGCGAATCCTGAGCAATATCGATTGCCGTGGGAAGGGGTTTGAAGCCGTCAGTCATGCCGTCACCTAGTTGTTTACGCCGTTGCCGAGGAATCGGGTAGCACTCGTTGAGATGCCATCCGGGCTGTCGACAGTCGGGACTCTTTCAATATTGGTCTCGATAATGAACGAGTACGATCGCTTCTCCGTTTGGCTCACCAGCGTGATCGAAATGGGTTGCTGGACGGTCCATTTGTAGATTGGATCGCCTCGTTTCGAGGTGGCTGTCACGACGCCAGCGCCGGTTGCAACGACGGAGGAAATTTGCTGCCGACCACGGATCTTTGCGATGAGGTCGGAGTACCCCTGATCAGCGATCAGCGCCTGGTATCCCTGATCGGTGTAGCACCCTTTGACGCCATGGAGAGAGTTCAGATGCTCTCTGAGATCCTTGTCCACGAACGTCAGCGTGAACGATCGCGAAATGCAGTCTTGGGCGAACTGCACGACCTTTTCCTGCGAAACGAGCGGTTCATTCAGCGGGACCAGCCGGATAAGGCGGCCTTCCGGGGTAACGGCAAAATAAACAGGCGGCACATCGCGATTGATGAGCACCGCATTCAAGATGATCGAAGCGAGCAGCGCGATCGCGAGGATCATGTTGCTGCCGAGCAGTTTCGGCCAACTGAACTTATAGAGAAATGTCTCTGCGAGCAGACGCACGGCCGGATGTATTCCCATCCAGCCCGGTGAAGACGCGCGCGACTTCTGAGTCGGCGTTGCCATTAGAGTCCTCCCACCTGGAAGCGCGCCGGGTACAGCAAATGTATTTCCCGTATGCCCTCGCGTTCAAATTCAGGGTGCTGCGCCGCAATGGTCGTGATTAGCCGGCGAGCGCATTCGAGCATTTCGATCTTGGCAGACTGCGCGGACGGCAGCGTGGCGCGCGCGCAGTCTTGGTCCTTCAACACCTTCACCAGACGTTCGGCAATGTCCGGGCTCGGAATTGCGCCTTGCTCCAGCCGGGTCAGATACGGACGCGAGATATCCGCCTTCGTGCAGATCTTGTTCGTGTCGAGGTTGTTGACGATCCGATACGCCTTCAAAAGCGTAAGAGGCTTTGAGTCGGTGGCCATGTTGAAAGTGTGTGTATTCTATATCGTTATAACGGTACGCAAATTATTCTCGCCGCGTTTTTGCTTGTCAAGCAATTTTAGGTAACGTCAAGTGCAGTTGCACTTTGTTACGAACAGCGCTAAGAGCGCTACGCATTCACATATGCGTAGCGCGTGGCGTGGGCGGAGCGTTGTGGCGTCGTGCGGCGCGCCGATCGACGCGCGAGATTTGCCGGAGAGCAGATGCGTCGAAATCGACGCATCTTTGCGTCAGCGGTGTGCGGCGAACGAGGCCAGCTTTTCCGTGCCGTCGTTGTTCTGCGCATCGACGGTGGTCGCGGACGCTGCGTTCTTGTTGTCGTCGGACATGCGCTGCACCGCGCGAAGCAAACTACGGATGCTCTCGTTGAGTTGGATCGCGCGCTCGGCGCGGGTTGCAGCAACGTACAGCAGATTCAGTTCCTCTTCAGGTACCTTATCGGCAGGCAGCAGGATTTCTTTATCGTCCGTTAACTCGAAATAGTCCTCGGTCAGCACAACCTGGTCGAATTCCAGACCTTTCGAACTGTGCGCCGTCGTGAAGACGATGCCGCCTTTGAGTGTTTGCGGGGTCACCGTGGCGTTGTGTCGGCTCTTGAGTTCTTCGATCAGATCCGGGATGCGTTCGCCGTAGGTTTCCGCGATTTTCGCGAGGAATTTCAGTTCGCGATCGTCGGTGTCTTCCGCGGCTGACTTCAGGTGCGCCAGCGTGGTGAACTGCTTTATTGCCACGTCCCTGATCAGATGGTGTTCACCCGTCGTCAGGTAGTACGCGTCCATCATCATGTCGAAGCGGTACTTCTCGGTACCTCCGATGAAGTGGTACGGCTTACCGGACTCCAAGTTGGAAACGGCCGCGTCGAATAAGGAGGCGTTGGTACGCGAGATCGTGCAGTAGGTTTGCGAGCGATCGATTTCAAACTGCGTCGTTCGGTGCTTACCCAGGCCGGTGATGGGACGGGGAATCTTGCGGAACGTGCCGAGGAGCGCGGTGGCTACGGCCGCGACCCCGGACCCAAATCGGAAGCTAGTCGTAAGGAAGTGCCGTTCATCAACCGGGATCTCGCGCATTGCGTTCGTGGCCCCGCGAAACTGATAGATGGCCTGGTTTTCGTCGCCGATGACGAGCAGACCAGTTTTCTGGTTCTTGATGATGTCCAGTACGGTCGGATTCAGATCCTGCGCTTCGTCGCAGATGATGGAGGTGAATTTGCGGGACAGATCGGGATTGGTGAGCTGCCAGAGCTTGAGGTAACCGTCGTGCGGGAGCGTGACATCGGCACATTTGGGATCGCACATCTTCGCGAACAGATCCTTCGCGCTCTGGACGACGATTGCACGCTGCCCTGTCGGAACCTTCAGATCCTTGGGGATACTCTGGTCGGTGATGGTTTTGTCGGCCGAGCAGAGCCACGACTCGAGCGTGGACTTGATCAGCCGCGCCATGCGCGGATTCACCTGCATTGCCTTCGCGATCGCCATCGGACGCATGTCACCGAGCTTGGCTGACCACCCTGCATTCCCAAGTTCAGCGAAGAGCCGGGGCACGATTGCGCCATAGGCGAGTGAGTGCATGGTGCGGCACTCGACCCATGAAGGGAACTTCGTCTTCGCTTCCTTTGCGATGCTCGCGTTGTATGCCATGTACAGGAACTTCTCTTGCGGGCGAGCTTCCGCGTACTTCACCGCGGTCGTCGTCTTCCCGGTGCCTGCATAAGCATTTACGCCGACGCGCCGCGCCTTCGTGCCAATCACCTTCGCCTGCTCTGGAGTCGGCTGCGATGCCGGCTTGGTTTCAACGCTCATGGAAGCCTCCGATTACGTATCGTATACATGATACGTGTGATGACGGTCGCGAGCAATCCACCTGAGTACGCTGTGATTCAGTTGGGTTTCGGCGTTGGATCGTTGGACACTTCCGGCTTCGCATTCTGCTTGAATTGCAGCCAGGCGGACCGGCGTGGTGCGTAGTGCCGGCGCGCAGTTCTCGTTGAACTGTGGCCTAGAAGTGCGGCAACCTCCTCTGTCGACGCGACGGCTTTTGTGTTGGCGGCGAACTGGTGTCGTGCGGAGTACAGCGCATACCGCTTGGATGAGTCCTTTCCCCAGATAGCTTTGCACGCGCGATTCAATGCCTCGCCGCAGCGGTTGTGTATCTGGTTGAAAGTCATGCCCTTGCCGCGTAGCTCGCGCAATGCGTCGAGGTGCGCCCGAATGACCGGCAGGTCATCCGGGCGCACGGGCACGGTACGGCTTACGCCTGTTGCACGCCCGTTGGTGGCCTTGGCGTTCTGGACGACGAGCGCCGCTTCGTCATCAGACAGTTCTGCTTTCTGCCACTCGCACGGACGCAGGCCCGTGGCGAGCGCAGCCATCAGCCACAGAGCGGTCCGCTTCGCGTAGTCACCACCCTGTTTTGGGTTTGCCAGGTTGGCAACGAGCACGTCGTAGTCCCGCTTCGGGATGCCCTTCCTCTTTCGCGACGATGTTTGGCCTGGTTCACGTTCCGGTTTGCATTCCGAATAAGGCAGTGCCCGGATCTCGTTCGCGGTGGCGTCAAATATCGGGTCGCCATTGCGGTCGAATTCGATTTGGTAGCGGCATACGAGGCTGGCTTGGTACTGCCTGAAGGTGGACCACTTCCACTCGTGCGCGTGCCGTTTCATGTAGGCGACCACATCGCTCGGTGCCGGATAGGCGTCCTCTGGCAACTGCATCTCGTCCGCAATCCTGCTCAGCAGGCTATCTGCTCGTTGTAGGTAGCGGGCCACTGTGTCGTCGGTCCTGGTTTGATACCGGGCGCGGTTGGTCTTCATTGTTGTTCGCTTCCTTCTTGGTGCGGTCCCGCTTGTGGGTGTCGGCTGCGATGGTATCCCGTCCGCTCGCATTCGGGCCGTCCGTTTGCCGCTTTATCCGCTTCCCGTTTGATGGTGTCCTGCCTTGCGGACCGGCCACGGTCGATCGTGTGCTGGCGGTTCGGCTCCTGCTCGTGCGGTGTCCCAGTGTTGTCGTGTCCTGTTGTGGTGAGTTTTCGTTACACGGTGAGGTATCACGTAGCGGCTATATTCCATATAGCCGCGTTACACACGCATCTTCGCTGCGGTGTAACCGCCATATAGGGATCTGTTTCACGCATGATACCTGCACCGAATGGAAAACGTTCGCCGTGAGTGACCGGGTGTTGTTGGGACACGAGCGAATAGGTTGGCGCGATCTGCCGACTGCGAATGTGCGGTGTGCGCCTGACGAAGCAGCGACCCTGCGGGACGGAGTGCGGCTGCTGGTCGAAGTGACCAGGCGGGCGGTGGAAGCAGGCCGAAGCGGCCGCCGGCAGAGAGCGACGGTGAGGTGAATTGGTCGCGGGTGGTGGCGAGCAGCGATATTCCACAGGATTCGGTTGTTACCACGCATACGGCGATGCGTGGTAACAACCTTCGAGCTACCTCATGATGTTGAGGTTCATCTTGTCCATCAACGACAAATCCACCTTACGTTTCGGCGGCTTCGTGTCGTGAACGACTTCAGGCGTGTTGCGTACCTCGGCAGTTACCACGCGCGAATTCTCTTCCGTTGTCGGGGCCTTGGCAGGCGCTGGAGTGGGATCTTTCGGCGCAGGAACAGGTGCTTGCGGAAGCGCGACGGCGACGGCTGGACGCTGCGTGGAAACAGGCAGCGTGCCCTGCTCCACCATCAATCCGAGCGCGGCAAGCTGCCTCAACCTGGCCATGCGCTTGTACAGGCTGACTTCCGACAGGGCGTTGTACAGCGCTCTGTCGGTGGCGTCGTTCACCGTGCCGTTGATCCTCAGCGGCTTGCGTTCGACTTCAGCCATTGTTCACCCAGCATTTGGAAGCCGCGGACGTTGGCGAAAACGGGATCGGTGCCTACGTGCACCTCCAGATTCGGGAACCGGGCTTTCACTGCGTCGAGGTACAGGTGCGTTGCCCCGCCCACAAGGATCACGTTTTCGATATCGACCACGCCCTTCGCGCCGCTGATGAGCTTGTTGACCGCACCATCGGCCTGCTGACGGATCAGCGGACGGTATTTCTCGAGATCGACCTGCTTGCCGTAGACCCGCAGCGGGCGGCCCGTGCGAAGCGATTCGTCAATGCGCATGATGTCGCCCGGATCGCATTTGAGATCCGCCTCGATCGCTTCTCGCACGGAGGCAAGAATCGTGGACGCGCCGGCGTCGTTGACGGCCGCCGAGCGGGAATCGATCGGACGATCACCCTCGGACGTAACCCAATCCAGCGTGTAAAAGCCGGGATCGATGATGAGGTTGCGTTCATCGAAAGCGTGGCTCATGCCGTTCTGGACGACGTAATCGTAGAAGCCGCCCATCGGTTGCGGGACAACCGTAACCTTTTGAATCGTTACGGCTTTCTCGCCGAAGGTATGCTGGCCGCACACGAACTCTTCGAGCTGTCGGCGCTTGGCCTCGTAGGTGGTCAGGGGCAGGCCGAGGACGAGGCACGCGATATCGTCCACCTTCATGTAGGCCAATGACGCGCGGACCAGCGCGAGATAGCGGTTCGAGAGGCAGAAGTTTTCGTCGAGCACACGGTCATGGCTGCCGCCACCGAGCGCCAGGCGCACCTCCTTGCCGACCTCGTAGGTCTCGCCGTCGAGGGAAATCTTCACGGTGTCGCGTTCCTGCCCGATCGCGTGCGAGAAGTTGTTCTGCAACGCGGTCGGCGTCAACGACGGGAACATATCGCAGATCTCGTTCAGACCTTGGTTCAGCGCGCCAACCGTGAATTTCGTATTGCCGTAACCGACATCGACCGCACGAACAGCCAATTCCTTACTCATTGTCATAGCCCTCTCAAAGGAAACGACGCACCGCTGCGTCATTGGTAGGCATCTTACGTATCGTTGCAATGATACGCAATAAGAATATGCGTCGTTTGCGCGTGCACACACTGCTCACGACGCCGGAACGACGCATGTGTGCGTCGTTGTATTAAATGGCGTGCTGGAGTGACGATCTCCGCGCGCAGCGGAACGACGCATGTTGGCGTTGTTTGTGCGTCGATTTCTGTCGGGGTGTCGTGAAGAAGGGCAAGCAGGGCGCGTTGTTAAAATGCGTAGGATTTAACCGATACGCAACAAGTCGTTGATCGAGAGTTTTACGTATGCTACGCTTGATACGTAATTTTTCGGCCGGCCGACCGGCTACAGATAAGAGCAAATCTATGCAACTGACACGCGTAGCACTATTCATCGCAGTCAGCGGGGTTGCGGGCTGTGCGCAGCCGCCTGTTGCGGTTGACCAGACGGGTCGAATGCTTGACGCGCAATTGAATGAGTCCGCCAAGAAGATCGATCGCCTCCTCGGTGATATCTCGCGCGCGGGAGGTCTGTCGTCCGTTGCACCCAAGACGGGAACCGTGGTCGTGAACGGTGATCTCGTGACTGTCGACTGGCAGGGCGATGCGCCGGAGGTGCTGCGTAAGCTTGCCGAAGCCAAAGGGTTGAAGTTCTCGGCTCTCGGTCGCGCGGTGCCGGTGCCGGTTTCGATCGATGCCACGAATGAAAGCTTCATCGACGTCCTCCAAAACATCGGCACGCAACTAGGTGGTCGAGCCGACGTGGTGCTGAAAGCCGACTCCCTGGAGATTCACTACCGTGCGATTTAAGCGGACGGTTCTCATATCCGCGTGCGCGGCGCTATGGTGCGGCCTGTCGGTCGAGCCCGCGCGGGCGGATATGTCTCTGGATGACCTCGCTAACCTCTCGGTGGATTCGCTCCCCGCTGTTGCTGCCATCTCGCCCGTACGAGCGAACATGCTGAGCGAGGTGGCGTTGCCCCTTGGAAGCCACAAGGGCCTTGCGGATCGCTCTGCCATTCTGATCGGGGAACTCGAAGCGCGCGCAACGCGGCTCGACACGCTGTACCGGTTCAGCGCGCTCGTGATGAAAAACGGGATGCTTCCGCCAGTCATCAGCGAGGCGCGTGATGCGGTGGAGGCGACGGCCGACCAGATTCGCGCGGCCGACCGCATGTACAAGATCATCTCGCCTGCCAGGTTTGTGACGATCGCGCCATCGTGGCGGGATTATCTGTTTGTCGGGCTGCGCATCAAGCAAACGCAGGATCTACCGTTCGCTGCTGTTCTGCCGAAGACTTCGGCCGAGCGCGCGTACTGGAAGGATCAGATCATGATCGGGTACGCGCAAGGCCAAAAGCTCGCGGACCAGATCCTGGAGACAAACCGCGCGCGGCTCGACCGTGACTATATGGGCATGCTGCGCTATTCCGAACTGCTCAACAAGGGCATGGTTTCCGAGCCGACAGTAGCCGTTGCACCGAGCATCGTTTCCGGTGACAGAAACCAGATCAATGTGGGCGACACGCTGTATCGGGTAACGGATCATGGTGGCTTCGTGACGGACCCCAACAAGTGGCAAGCTACTGTTGCACCCGGCGCGTCTGATGCGGTTGGTGCAAAGCGAGGGGCCAAGTGATTGTTCGCCCCGAACCGTTTAATCTCCTGCCGAATTTCGGGCTGGACAGCCTTCAGTCCTTCCTCTCGTACTGCAACGACGTGGGGTCTTCGGACATTCTGTTCCAGACGGGCGACGTGGTGTGGGGAGAAATCAAGGGCCGTCAGGCACCACTCACTACACGGACGATCAAAGACGGCGAGATCAAGACGCTGCTCTCGATTGCATTCGGAAGCGAGGTGATCGGCGTCATCAAGGGCGGAAACGACGCTGACCGGCCTTACCGATTCGTGGTCGAGCGCGACACGCGTCGATATCGCGTCAACATCGCCGGCGCTCAAGTCGGCGATGCAGAAGATGGTTTGTCCATCACGATGCGGACGATTCCCGAAGTTCCGCCCGCCTTGGACTCGCTCAACCTTCCTGTGGGAATCCGCGAAAACCTGTTTCAACCGCGCGGTCTCGTTCTCGTGTGTGGGCCTACCGGTTCAGGAAAGACAACGCTCCAATCGTCGTTTTACGCTCACACGTCGGAAACTGACGGTGACGTGAAGATCCTGCTCTATGAAGACCCGATTGAATTTCTGTTCACGAAGGTCAAGAACGCAGGACCGAAGATCCGGCAAATGCAGATCGGCCGTCATATCCCGAGCTTCGCGCGTGGCATCCGCAACGCCATGCGATGCAAACCGACTTTGATCGGTATCGGCGAGGCGCGCGATGCAGAAACAATCAGCGCGTTGGTAGAGGCAGCGCTTACGGGCCATGGTGCGTACGGAACGATGCACACGGAAAGCGTGCCGGAGACGATAAGCCGTGCTATTCAAGTATTTCCTGCCGATCAGCACTCCGCGATCGCCTCCAAGATTCTCGGTTCACTACGACTGATCGTGGTGCAGATTCTGGTGCCGACGCTTGACGGCAATCGTCATGCAGTCCGGGAGTATCTCTATTTCGATCGCGACATCAAGCGGGAAATGAGTGATATGCCCTACACGCAATGGGGCGCGTTTCTTCGAAAGGTCGTTGCCGAGAAAAAGCAGGATATGGCGACCGGCCTTCGAACTCTGCTCGATAGTGGTCTGATTGACCAGAAGGCGTTCCGGCGCTATGCGGGCGAGGCGATTGTATGAAGAACATGCGTCGTTCGATATGGCGGGATGCCGCCTTGATTCCGCGCGTCGGGCCGGTCGATGCGCGCGCCTTCTTCCCACTCTTGGGTGCGTTGTTCTATCCGCGTAAGTGGTCTTTCGCACTGGCTCTACTTGCGATTGTCGGATTTTTCATTATGGAGAAGCGGGGATACACCCTTCCGGTGCTTCTTCGCGCAATTCGCCACAAATTGCGTGGGGCCGTGGTCCATGCGCGTGCTTGGTGGCATCACCGGAGATATTGAGAATGAGAGGGTGCGAGATGCACAACACCAAGATCGTCATCGCCATGGCGGCATTCGGTATCGGTATCGCCTGCGCGCCGAGTGCCCAGGCTGGCTTCGTGAACGAAGCCGCGCAGCAGCAGCTTGCCGTGGCCGGACCGGCTCCTGAAGTCGCATCCAGTCCGCTGATCGAGGCTCCTGCCGTGCCGTCGTCTGGACGGAAGGTTAACCAGGTTGGCATGCGCCCATCGAACGTCAGTGTTCCGCGTGGGAAAGGGACCGACATCGCGTTGGGCGACATGGCCCCGGTAGTCGTGCCCCGAGAGTTTCGACTCGATTTCGGCAACGTGGACACGCAGCAACTTGTAGCGTGGAACGGCGGAAAGGCTTGGGATGCTGTTTTGACCGACGCTATCACGCCAATTGGAAACGTCGAGGCCACAATCGACTGGAAGCAACGTGTCGTCACGTTCAGGCGCGTCGCGTCGACGGTGTCGTTGATCGCTGCGAATGGCAACGCCAAAGACGCTTCCGCAAAACCGGGGGCTCCGCTGGCTGTCGCAATGCGGTGGGAAGTGAGGGCGAGTGATGTGACCTTGCGTCAGACGCTGATTCGATGGGCGAAAGATGCTGGCTGGCAAGTCTCGTGGGAGATCGGATACGACTATCCCGTGCAACTGGAGGGTTCGTTCACCGGCAGTTTCGAGAATGCGGTGGATCAGTTCATGGGTTCGCTGCGATATAGCGACTATCCGGCGCTCGCGTGCATGTACGAGGCCAATCACGTGGTTCGTGTGCTTCACTACGGGGACAAGAAAGAATGCGACAAGTAAACCAACGCGCCATCGCGGCGGCGGTTCTCGTATTCGCGCTGTCGGCGTGCAACACCATGCAGCGCGATGTTGACCATCAATCGGCCCAGGTTGCGGATCAGGTGGGAGCCTACAATCGTATGGCAACCATCCAGAATGCGACGTCGAACGTTCGCGTCGTGCAGCGTGTCAATGGCGCATGGTTGGGTGGTCGAGCGGTGCCGATGACATCGGACGCAACGCTGCCCGAGATCTTCAAAAAGAACGATTTCCAGTTTCAGTTCAAGGACGGTCCGGGCGATCTTCAGCTTCTGGCTGAGCGACTGACGAAGCTCACGGGTATTCCGGTTCGCGTGCAGCCGGACGCGTTGATGCCGCTTTCGGCTTTCATGGACAGATCGGGCGGTGGCGGCTCTGCATCTGCGACTGCCGGCGGCGTCGCTGCGGCTCCCGCTCCCGCTTCGTTGCCGCCGTTGCCGAGTCCTGCTGCCGGCGGATCGCTCGCTGCGGGCCTGTCCTCGACATCGTATGGCGGTCGATCGGACGAGACCAAGTACAACATGAACTACGTGGGAACCCTGCAGGGGTTCCTTGAACTGACCTGTGCGAAAGGTGGGTTGTCCTGGGACTACCACGATGGCGTTATCACCATTCGCCGGTTCGTCACGAAAGTTCTGTCTCTGAAGGCGCTGCCTGGCTCCTCGGGGTTCGACGCGTCGCTCGGTCGCGACGGGCAGACGCAAACGGGCACCCAAGGCGGAGCGCAAGGCGGAACCTCGCAGAACAGCGGCGGCTATTCTTCGAACACGAAGATCAAGATGGATTCCGCCTATAGCGTCTGGACGTCGGTGGAAGGACAAATCAAGGCGATTAAAACCCCGCCTGGCCGGTACTGGATCTCCGAGGCAACGGGGACTATCACCGTTACCGACACGAAGGCTGCCGTCGATGAGATTTCGCGAATCATCGACCACGAGAACGGGCTGCTGACGCGCCAGATTGTGATGCGCGTGGAGGTGCTATCGGTGAAGCTGACGAGCGGTCAGCAATATGGCATCGACTGGAACGTCGTCTTCAACAAGGTCACCAATATGGTTCCTTGGGCGCTTTCCTTCACGTCGCCAACGTCACTCGTTTCCACGACGGCGGGCAGCTTGGGTGCGTCGGTCCTGACGCCGACGAGCGGGTCGTCGTCGGCGTGGTCGGGGTCAAAGGCCATGTTCAATGCGCTGCAAGACTACGGTCGGGTCAAGGTCGTAACGACGGCCAATGCGATGACCGTGAACCGCCAGCCCGTTCCGGTGGCCATCACGCAGCAAACCGGGTATTTGGCCGAGATTACTCCTGCGCCGGCCGGCGCGTCCGGCAATGTCGGCGGCACACCTGGTCTTACACCGGGAACGGTCACGACCGGTTTCATGCTCAATCTTTTGCCGACCATCCTCGACAGCAACAGCATCCTGCTCCAGTTCTCGATGGGTATTTCGTCGCTCGATTCACTGGACAAGCAAACGTCTGGTAGCGGCAGCAACCAGAATAGTATCCAGACGCCGACGATCTCGAGCACCGATTTCCTGCAGAAGGTTGCATTGCGACCAGGTGACACACTCGTGCTCTCGGGCTATGAGCGCGAACAGGGTCAGTATGACAAGCGGACGCTAACGGACAAGGCTCCGGTTGGTCTCGGCGGCTCGTTCAACGGCTCTACGAATCGCGAGGCTGTCGTGATCCTCGTGACACCGGTTGTGGCCGAAGGCGCAATTTAAGGCAGGATGCTATGTCAGTGCGACTCGTTGCCGTTGACGGCCATCACGTTGTATTCGGTCTGGATTGGGTTCCCTTGACCGGCGAGACTTCCGAGAAGAAGGAGGTGCAGGCGCTCGTCTCCGACATGGACGCTGCGTTCGAGGTGCGTTACTCGAACGATCAGGCGATCATGATCGGGTTCCTGACCGACAGTGAGGTGCCCGAAAGTCTTCCGAAGGCAGCGAAGTCGAAGCTGCTCTCCGCATCTGTTTTGTTGGCGACCTTCCCGCAAGTCACGCCTAATGCAATCTGGATCGAGATCGAAGGGCAGACCGCTCGCATGGCCGTTCTTAAGGATGGCCTGCCGATGTCATCAGGTGATTTTTGCGGAGATATCGGTGATGCGGAAGAGCGCATCCGGCAGATCGAAGCAGACAGCGGGGGTGTGACGTTTACGTTCTTCGGAAACTACGAAGCCGTCTACAGCAGTACGATCCCGATCACGCTTCAAGAACTTGTAAGCGAGGGTAGCGTCGCGGGGGCGACGCTAAAAAGGGCGAGCAAAGGTGTCAACGTCAAGCAAATTGCCTTGCTCGCGGTGCTTGTCGGTGTCGGAATCTATTTGGCATTACCGAACTTCAAAGAGAAGCCGCAAAAGAGCCCCGCAAAACAGGAAGATCCGAACGTCACGTACCAGAGGACTATCGCCGGAAAGCTTGCGTCCGCCGGGACGCCAGTTACCGCGGCTGCGCCGGCGCTTCTTGGCAGTTGGCAGATCGATCCGCTGCAAGGCGGGTGGTTTCTATCGAAGATCTCTTGCCAGGTGTCGGCGTGCGTCTACACATGGACTATCCAGGGTGGGAACTTCGAGACGTTGGTTGCTGCGCTCGGACCGCACGACTATGACCTTTCCCTCGACGGGAAGACTGCTTCCTACAGCGTTCCGAACGCGCCGGTGCAGGCCGCGTATCTCGACAGAAGCACTTTCTCGACATTTCCGCAGTTCAAGCTGCGAGTGGGCTCCTTGGCACAGGATCTGGCGCTCGCTGGTGTAACGCTCACGTTTGACCAACCGACTGTCTTTGGGGCCGAGCCGCAATGGAATGCCGCGGCCCTTCGCGACGTTGTGAGAGCGGGTGCAGTGAGCGGAGCAGGGCCGGCCGCGCTTTTGAAGGAAACCATCGCGCGTCTGCCGAGTTCGATGTCCATCGATGAGATCGATGTAAGTACCGGCGGGGCCGATCCGAAATTCACGTTTCAAGGGAAATACTATGTCAAAGACTAGCGGACTGGTGTTCGTTGTCTCCCTGGCCACGATTGCACAGGGGGCCATCGCTGATACGCTCGACATGCTCGTGGACAAACAGCGCCAGGCGCTTGTGCATGAGATGGACAAGAAGTTGCAGGAGGACAGCGGCGCAAAGCTGGCGCAAGCCGCACAGGTGCCGGCGACTTCTCCGGTTCAGTTGCCGCCCGCGACCGCAACTGCGGATGGCGATGCGAAGAAGGAAGCACGTAAGCCGGTAGACGATCTCCGTGTGAATGCAATTTATGGCGTGAACGGCATCACGACCGTTGACGTTTCGCTCGGCGATGGCCCGTCGTACCCGATCACGAAGGATCGATCTATCAAAGGATGGACGATCGCCAAAGTTTCGCCGTCGTCGGTGACGTTCCGAAACATGCGAACGAAAGCGCTCAAGACCATCTACTTGGCCGAGCCGACGACCTCGCCGGCGACTACCGCGCAGACCACGACGACGGCAGGGGCGATGCCGGCGATCGGCCTACCGGTCGGTATGCCGATGCCGAATTTCCCGCGTATGGGCGCTCAATAAACTCGCCGGCTCGCCAAGGGCAACAGATATGTTCACGTCGTCACACCTGGGGAAATGGTTTAGTCGCCTGTTTGTGGATGGCGCGAACAGCGCGCGTCCTCGGAAGGTGGTTGCGCCGCGTGCGCCGGCTGGGAGGCCCGCGCCTGGCCGACCCGTGGTGCACGACCAGGGAAAGGCGTTGCCGAATTGGACTCGTGTCCAGTCGGTTGCAGAACTGCCGGTCATTCATCGCATCTACACCGCATCTAAATCAGACTTTGAGGTGCCCGAGTCACTGAGGACAGTTCTCGTCGTGACCGGACATGAGGGTGGAACCGCTAGCATCCTGATTGATTCTGATTCGTTCAGCCAAGCATCCAGGCATGTCGACAGCCTGCGTGAGCGACTGCGTAAGGCGCAGGTGCGCGTCACGAAAGCCGCGTTCGCAGACAGAGACCTGATCGCTGCAATCTATAAGACCGAACGCCACGAGGCGCTCGCTGATGACATTGCCGCTAGTTCGTCCGAGGAAAGTCGCTTATTCGACACATTCATTCGATACGGGATCGATAATGGAGCAACCGATCTTCACGTCATCGTCAAGGGGCAGCACGGTGTAGTTAAGTACCGCATCGACGGCGAAATGGAGGTCATGATGGGGCCGACGAAGGGCATCTACACGCGCGAACAGTTGCATGGTGCGTTTGGCTATGCGTACAACAAGCTGATGGCCGATCGCACTGGCTCGCACTCCTCGTTTACCAGTGAGGATTTCCAGTCGTGCATGATCCCCTATCGCGTAGGGGAGAAGGCGATGAACTTGCGCTGGCAATCGTCGCGAGGGTTTGAGGGATTCACGGTCTATATCCGCTTTCTGATGAAGGACAAGACGTTCAAAGCGGACCGCTTCCAAGACTTCGGATACGAAGACGACCAGGCCGAGATGTTCGCCCGTGTCTCCCGCACTCGTAAGGGAATGATCCTGATCGTCGGCGAGACAAACTCCGGAAAATCGACAGCGCTCACGCACTACATCGAGTCGCTCCCCGAACGCGACAAGCTCAACATCATCATGGTCGAAGATCCGACCGAGAAGGAAGTTGATGGTACGTCGTTGCAGATCTCGCTGCAACGTACCCTGTCCGTCGAGTCAGACAAGACTCCATTCAGAGAAGTGCAGGGCGTGTTGATGCGTAGCGATCCATGCATCATCGCGCAGGGTGAGATCCGAGATATCGACTCTGGAACCTGCGCGAAGACGCTCCTCGAATCCGGCCACCAAGTGCTTGCGACCTCACACGCGCCCGGTGTGATGGACGCATTTGTACGGCTCACGAGCAGCGAAATTGGCTTCTCTATGGAGACGTTGACCCGTCCGCGCTTTTGGTCTCTCGTGGTTGCTCAATCGCTCGTGCCTAAGCTCTGTTCCTGTTCGAGTGATCAGCACGCGGACGTAACGATACCCCACATCACCGCGTTCATCCGAGAGCGATTTCAGATCGACACGTCGAACATGCGCACAAAGAAAGAGGGCGGTTGCCCCTTGTGCGGTGGCCGTGGCACGAAGGGGCTGACAGTCGTGGCGGAGATGTATCAGCCGACTCGAAACTTTCTTCAGGCCATGCGCCGTAACGACGATTTCGAGGCTGAGCGCATCTGGAGGTCAGAGGGGGACAAACGGTTCGACTCGCCAAACATGCGCGGAAAGACCATGTTCGAGCACGCACTGTACAAGGCATACACCGGTCTGATCGATCCGCGCCAAGTAGAGACATTCGAACTCTTCGATCAATACGAAATCATGTTTGAGGCCGCTTAATGAGCACCGCTCAGAAACGCAAACCACGCGAACAGCTTGACCGCGTAGCACTCGCCTTCGCTATTCGTCGCTTCCGCGGTGGGCGGGAGAAGTTCTACATCGATCTGGCGGAGGCGATCAAGGACAAGGAGCCGACAGCGAAGTTTCTGGCGATTCGTCTCGCCCGTGCCATCAAGCAGAAAGATCCGTACAGTCGGCTGTACAAGATCTTCCTCGAGCGGCTGGATCAGAAGGGGGGGTCGTTGTCGCACATGTTGGGCGGAATCGTGCCTGACAGTGACCTTCTGGTGATCGCGTCGATCGAGACGCGAGGCGATGTCGATGAAGGACTCCGCTTCTTGGCAGCGACTATCAAGAGCCAACGTGCGATGACGGCTGAGATGGCCGCGGCCATGCTCGTGCCGGCTTTGGTTACGACGGTGTGCATGGGATTTATCGGCATGCTGAGTTTCTTCGTGATCCCTGTCTACGCGACGATCGTGCCCCCCGAGAAGTGGAACTCAATGGGGAAATCGATCTATGCCGTCTCGTATGTAGCGCGGCACTTCGGTCTCCTTTTGATTATTGGGGCGGTTGCGCTACTGTGGTGGTTCAAATGGTCAATTCCGAACTGGCGTGGGCGCAGACGTGCTAAGGTGGACAACTACATTCCGTATCGCGTCTTCCGTGACTATCACGGTTCGATTTTCATGGTGGCGCTGGCGTCGTTGATGGTGTCGGGCGAAACGCTGGTTCGATCTTTGGAGAAGTTGAAACGTCGTGGCAAACCGTGGCTTCGATGGCATATCAACGCGATCCTGAATCGGCTCCTTACGAAGAACCTGAGCTATGGCGAGGCATTCGCCACCGGAATATTCGGGCAGGAACTGTCTAACCGACTGATCGACCAGAGTCGCCGCAGCTCCGACTTCAATCAGGTCATAAAGCGGATGGGCGTCGAAGGTATTGAGGAGGCGCGCGAACAGGTCAGAAAGTCAGCGAAGACCCTGAATATCGCATTGATTTTTGTTCTCGGCGCTCTTGTTGCGTATCTCTTGCTCGGAACACTCTACACCGCGCAGGGTCTCAGCGCGGGTCTCCGCGACTCCATCCGTCATCAACAGGTGGCAAAAAAGTGACCGTCTCAAAACGAGGCGCCCGTACTCCAGCAGATGCGTATAATTATATCGATACGCAATCTATTCATCGTTTTACACTACAAGAGGGTTCCATGTCCGCTCACTCGAATCGCAATTTCAAGCGCCTGCACAAGCAAAAGGGCTACACGTTGATCGAACTCTCGATCGCCGGGGCAATTATTGCCCTCCTGATTTATGGGGCCGTCAAGTTGGTCAACGGCGTCATTGCAGACAATCGAGCGAACGCGGAACTGAAGGAACTTCCGCTGGTAATCTCGAAGATTCAAAAAATCTATGGTAATCGGCCGAATTTCTCGGGGGCTACTCAGGCGATCCTCGTCAATAACGGGGCGTTTCCGACAGATTGGGTAGTCCCGTCATCGACCAACCTGGTCAACCGATGGAGCGGGACGGTGACCTTGGGAGTGGCTACCATTGGTGGCGTCTCGAACAACGCGATCAGTCTCTCTACGACGGGTGTGCCGAATTCCGAATGTGAATCCGTCGTTCCCGGCATGGACAACTCAGTGCGCACGACGACCGTCAACGGCACGCTGGTCAAGCAGGATGGGCAAGCGAGCGATCCGGGGCTGACGGGGACAAGCTGCACGTCAAGCCAGAACACCATCGTGTACGTCTTCAGCAAGTGAACGAGCCGCGTCATGCAAAGCGAACTTGACGAATTGCTGCTGCTGGAGGCGGCGTCGTACTCCGATTGGCATGTGGACATTGACAAGCCGGAGACCTCAGTGGTTTTTCGCGAGGTGAACGACGACGGTCAGCAGCTTGCCGAGTCTAAGCCGTCGAAGGTGCCGGAGAAAATGCTGCCGGTACTCTTCCATATGACGACGTGGCTCAAGAAGCATCGCGACAGCGGCGACGCGGATGCGCTCGCGTTTGACATCGGCAATTTGCGCTTTCGCGGGCAGCGAATGCGCGCCAACCGCTATGCGTTGAGGCGTAGCCGGAAGGAAGTGGCCGGGATCAAGGAATTGAACCTGGGTCGAGCAGCGGAAGAACTGTTGCTAGACCCGGAGTTCCGATCGGGTGGATTGATCCTCGTGTGTGGTGAGACGGGCGCTGGCAAGTCCACGACCCTCCGGTCTGTGGTCAAGGCGCGGCTGGAAGCTTTTGGTGGGTATGCGCTTGGTGTTGAGTCGCCGATTGAAGTCGACTTTGAGGGATTTCACGGCGAGGGGTACCTCGAGCAAGTGGATGCGACCGCGATGGGCTACAAGTACGAGGTCGAGACTGCAATGCGCAAGTTCCCCGCGGCTACTCGAAGCATGTTCATGTTCGGTGAGGTGCTTGGTCAGGACGCTGCGGCTGAGCTTGTGCGCCTCTCGCCTCGTGGGCACCTTGTGCTCACGAGCATCCATGCTGACTCGCCTGAGTCGGCTATCAAGATGCTGCTGACGCTCGCGGAGCGGGGTGGCGAGTCCTATGCTCGGCAGTTGTTGGGCTCGTCGCTGCGCGCTGTCGTGCATCAGAAGTTGCAGCGCGGAAAACCGGTTGTCCAGTGCTTGAAGGTCGATGATTCGATCAGAAACACCCTTTCCAATCTAGATGCACCGCTTGGCAACCTTACCTCGGCGATTGACCAGGCGAGGCGTCAACTCGCCGCGCAAGCGCTTCGCGCCGGGACCGCTGCGCAACCGCGCATGCAACTGTAAGGGACGTGCAAATGGATTTCTGTTTTCGTCGCATTCTTGCTGGTTCGCGCGCGGGGCAGCGCGGTGTGTATGACCTGGTGTCGCTCGGTATTGGCGCGACGATCGCAGTTGCATTCGCTACTGTCGGGCTATGGGAAAAGCGGCAAGAGATGCTCTCGGAGCAGATGTCTGCACAGGGTGGCATCCTTCTCGATATTGGCAACCTGGTCAACGGGAAGTATCTCGCGCTGTACTACTCGAACCTGGTCAACGGCACGGCGATCCCCGGCGTAGCGAATGAGTATGCGCCGACGATGGCGGAGCTTCAGGCGATCAACGTGATCCCGGCCGGGTTCTCAACGACGAGCGCCTACGGTTTTCCGTATCAGGTTTCCCTCTCGAAGGTTCCAGCCGGTTGCGTTGCGCCGGCGTGCGACATTGCCGGCAATGTGTACATCGGTGGGGCGATCACCGATCCTTCGACAGGGAAGCCTTTGACTCTCGCGGATGGAGCGGCCGCTATTGGTGGCGACGGTGGCTACTCGGACACCATCACGCCTGGCACGCTGACCGGCATGAACGGATCATGGACGGATACCAATCCGGTGGGCAACGTTGCCGGTGTGCTTGCGATGCGGGTCGGATATGGCTCAAGCGGATGGTCTGCCTTTGTTCGCCGCGATGGCTCGCTTCCCATGGAAGGCGACCTGAATTTCCAGGGTACGACAGGAACGCTGCATAACATCGCGAATGCCGCGACGGTCAACGCTCAGAAGGTCGTTACGCCGAGTGGTAACAGTGTGCAGATCGGGAGTTCGTTTCTTTATGGAGACGGCTCGAACTCAGCTATCAGGCAGAACGGTGCGCTCTATGTCCAGAACACGGCAGGGACGGCAGCGGCGGACGTCAACGCTGCCAGTGTGAACGCTTCCGGAAACGTCAACGCGAATGGGACCATCTGGTCCAATGGTCAAATCACGACGAACAGCAACGTCTACTTGGCCTCAAATGCCGCTACGGTTATTGGCGGGGGGCAACTGAACGTCAATGCTAACGGCCCTCTGTATTTGAATCCGTGGTCCGGCGGACAGACTATCGTCGGTGGGGGCGGTGGAAGCGGTCAGTTGGTGGTTGCAGGGAGGCTTTTCGCCAACGAATACATTCAACCGAACGGGTGGGCAGCGCAGGGCGCAGGTTGTTGGCCTAACGGGTTGATTGCTACTTCTGGTTCTGGTCCTTTGTTCTGCCAAAATGGCGTGTGGACTCCGCCAGGCGGTGGTGGGAGCGCGGTGGCATATTGCAAATCGAATTCGTGCGGGATCACGCTTCCGAGCGCTGGCACGTGGGACATTTTTGGTGTCGCCTATTCTCAGCAATCTGCGTGGGCGGGGGCAACATTCACGATCAACGGTGCGGTCGTCGATACCAATGGAAATTGGGGCGATCAGGACGGCACTGGTTACGGTGTGATGTCCGGCTCTTACCGAATTGCAGTTGGTGGCCCGACCTACATACCCGCGTCGACTTCTTGGGGCAGCGCATGGGGCGATTTCACGATCAATCTCCACGCTACGAAAGAATGATGGCTTAGCGCACATGGCGGTCGATCATCCAGTTGCCGAATGGTGGGTGATTCGGCCGCCAACCGCAGAATCTCGGCATACTCCTTCTTTTTGTCCGCCATGTGCGCCATTTTGGGCGCGTGATGATTCTTTCGATTTCCGTGTCACTCGGGGATAATTGCGGGCGCTTGCTCTGCCGCGGGCTCCTTCACCGAACACACCGCAGTGAACATGGAAATTTTACGGAACGGCCTTGGCGCTAAATCGCCAAATCACGCATCGAGCAAAGTAGCTACTACCCCTGACAGCATTTCTGGATACCGTCCAGACATCGACGGCTTGCGAGCCGTGTCCGTACTGGCGGTTCTCATCTTCCACGCATTCCCGGCAGTTTTGACAGGCGGGTTTGTCGGCGTGGATGTGTTCTTCGTGATCTCCGGCTACGTCATCACGAAGCATATGTTGCGCGAGGCCGACGCCGGCACCTTCAGTTTTTTCGCGTTCTATGGACGACGTATTCGGCGGATTTTTCCGGCGCTGCTGCCGGTACTTGTTTGCATCTACGGGTTCGGCTGGTTTGAAATGCTACCCGAGGAATTCAAACAGTTGGGGCTCGACATCGCCGGCGGTGCGGGTTCCGTTGCTAATCTCGTGCTCTGGCACGAAGCCGGGTATTTCGATGTATCCGCTGCGTTGAAGCCACTACTTCACCTGTGGTCTCTTGGCGTCGAGGAGCAGTTCTATCTGGCATGGCCCATCTTGCTTCTCGCGACTGTGCGAGTGCGTAAGTCCACGTACTGGCCTATCGTGCTTGTGGGCCTTGGCTCATTTGCGCTGAACGTTTCGGTGGTGCGCCACGACACGGTTGAGGCGTTCTACGCACCGTGGACACGAGCTTGGGAGCCGATGCTCGGCGCGCTGCTTGCTTATCGACACTCCGCTGACAGCAGCGCCTCTTCGAGCCGCGCCTCCACCAAGGGCATCGTCGGGTTACTTCTCCTGGCCGTCTCGTTCGTATTTCTCAAGGAATCTTTGACGTTTCCGGGTTGGTGGGCGCTTATGCCGACCGTGGGAGCCTATCTCGTCATTGACGCAGGCGCGAGTCGGACATTTGCCTCTCGCGTACTTGGCTGGCGACCCCTCGTCATGATCGGGTTGATCAGCTACCCGCTGTATCTGTATCACTGGCCGCTGCTCTCTGCGCTGAAGATCTCGAGCGGCAGTGCCGTCCCGGCCGTATGGCGGGTCGTCGCGCTGTTGATTTGCTTCCCGTTAGCGATGGCGACGTACCGATATATCGAGACGCCCATCAGGAAATCGCGGCACCCTCGCGTGGTGGTGAGCATTCTCGTCGTTCTGATGGCGGGCTGCGGCTTTGCTGGATACAACGCCTACCAGCGTGGCGGACTGGAGTTTCGAATGTCCCACATGGTCGGCGCATTCGCAGACGGCGTGAACTTCGACCGCGACAAGATTTGGCGTCGCGGCGCGTGCTATCTCGAAGGCTCCGACAAGTCTTTCAGTGACTCCTGCGTGGATGCCGGCACCGGTCCACTCATTATGTTGTGGGGCGACTCGCGATCCGCTGCGCTGTATCCCGGCGTGCGTAGTGTCAGCAGCGCGCGCGGTGTGCGGCTGGCGCAATTCAGCACCTCTGGATGCCCTCCCGTCTTCGGCGGAGATCCGCGGTGCGCACAAGCGAATGCCCGTGTGATCGAGGTAGTGAATGCAACGAAGCCGGCTATCGTGTTGCTGACCGCAAATTGGACCACTGATCGGCTTCACGCGCTTTCGGCAACCGTCGACGCGTTGCGTGCAGCCGGTGTCGGGCGGATTGTCCTGATCGGGCAGGTTGCCACCTGGCAAAGTTCGTTGCCGAAGCTCTACTGGCTTTACTGGCGAGAGCATCACGAGGAAATGCCGGCGCGTTCCTTTTTCGGATTAGATCCCGCATCAAGGCAGTATGACCGGGACGGGGTGACGATCGCGAAGCAGCTCGGTATCGAGTACGTTTCTGCATTCGACGCGATGTGCAATGCGGCGGGCTGCATCACCCGCACGGGGTCGGGCCGCGGGAACATCGTCATGTTCGATGACTCGCACCTGACTCCGGCCGGCGCGGAAGCGGTGGCGGAAGGTATCTCGGCTAGGGTGTTCGGCGGTTAGCTGGCGAGCAGCACCGATTCCACCGCAGCCGCCATTTCAACGAGGGATACGTTCAAGCCCTTGGCGAGCGCGAGCATCGTGTCGAGGCTTGGCGAACGCAGACCACGTTCGAGAAGCGAGATATAGGTCCGATCGAGGTCTGTCACCTTCGCCAAGGTGTACTGCGACATGCCTCGTTCGTTTCGAAGCTTTCGCAATGTGGCGGCAAATGCGCTGTTGGCTTGACTGTTCAAATTCCCGGCCCGGTCGTCTGGGCCAGAATTGTGGGTTTGAGGACAATAGTCAGCAGCAGACTATTGTCAGAGTTTTGTAACGGGCGCGACACGGCGACGAGTTTTTTAGGGGCCAAAGCGCTTTTTCGTCATCGCGGGCCGATTCTTGAGGGTTGATCGGAATCGGAGCGCGCCTCGGGTTGAACTCTGGCGCATGGCCGAGACCGCCTAGCATTGCTCCATATGACAAACCATTGCCGCATAGAACAACAATAGACGGCCGTCCGGCACGTTCCTTGCCCCGCCCGATTAAGTATGTATCATTACTACGATACGCAATTTGGTGCGTACCGCGCGCGAAGCCCTTCAGGGGCATTGCGTCCCATCCGAGCCAGGCGTTGCGCCGGCTTCCCAATGAAGGAGTAAGGAATGTCGAAACTGAGTGCGATTCAGGAACGTATCGGCGGCTCGAAGAGCGATCTGCCGGCCACCGAAAACTTCGCCCTCCAGGTGGCGGGCTATACAAAGGACTCGAAGGATCGCGACGCGATCACGGGCATCCGTCTGGATACGGGTGAAGAGGTGACCGTGGTTCTGCGCCCGTACAAGAGCGACAAGCCGCTCAAGGCACCGCGCGCCGAAGTCAAGGACTTCATCGCCAACGAGGGCGAGGTCTCGACACTGATGAATGCGCTCCCGAGCGAGGAAATGCGCAAGTCGGTGCTCAAGGGCATGAAGGCGAAGACCGAGCCGGGCGGCACGATCATCGTTCAGCGCGCGTTCACCGAGTCGGATACCGGTGTGGTCAACGCCGGCTGGCTCCAGTCGGCAGCGAAGTATCCGAAGCACTGCCAGGTTGTCAGCGACGTGTTGCTGCGCATCGATCCGGTAGGCTATGCCGAGCGCGCGGGCCGGCAGATCGGCTATGCGAATGCGACTGCGTTGATGCCGTCGGCGTCCAAGCAGGTGACGTCGGCCGAACAACTGAAGGCAGCGTTGCAAGACGCGTTTTCGGGGGCCGGTGGCATCAAGGGTCGCCCGATCGCGCTCGTGCGTCTGTCCGACGGCGAAGTGAGCAAGGCGGTCGAATTCGCGCTCCCGGTCAAGAAGAACAAGGAGACCCGCGAGTACACGCACGCGACGCCCGCCGAGGCCGTCGAAGCATTCCTGGCGTCGCAGTCCGGCAAGCAGGTGGCTCAACTCGTCGGTGATCCCGACCTGTCGATCGAAGTCGTTCCGGGGCAGCGCGTGAGCCTCGGCCCGCAAGCGAAGGCATCGTTCGAACAGAGCGCGTCCGGCCTCGAGCAGGTCAATCGGGCATACCGGTTCACGAAGGCGGACCAGGGTCTGACCGGTTTCGCGCAATCGTACATGGTGCTGCACGAGGTCGAAGGCGGCCAGATCTTTTCGTCGGCCGAGCCGCTGTCGAACAAGCCGTCGCTATTCCATTCGCGCGACGTGCCCACGCCGTTCTTCAGTGGCAAGCCGACCGCGATCGCCGAGAACAAGGAAATCGCGCAGCATACCGACGCGGCCGTCGTGCCGGCAAGCGTCGCGGATGAAGACGAGCCGTTCGACGATCCGTTCGAGATCGATGATGTCGTGAAGAACGCCATCCCGACCGAAGCTATGGCAGCAAGTGCGCCGCGCATGCGCGTGTAAGCCGATGCCACGGCAGTTTCCTGCAACCACGAAAAAGACCGCCTAGCGCGGTCTTTTTCTTTGGTGGTGACTATAGTCTGCGGCCCCACGATCGAGGATAGAAGCGATGGCAACGCCCGAAACAATGAAGTGGCTTGACCTGTCCGCCCACGGTGTCAAGTTGCGCCTCTTCCAACTGAACGACAAGACCGTCAACCTGGTTCTGACCGGCGTGATACCGGCGTCTGCCGAGTGGACCGCCGTGCAGGCTCTTGGATTCGAGCCCTCGCGATCTGGAAAGACGCTCATCCGGAGCGGCACTGATATCCAGACTGGAGCGCTGCGCAAGATCTTTCCTGCTAACGTCATTCGGGATCTGCCGCTGTCGGATGTCTGGATTCGAGTCACGGGGCAGGCCGCCGACACGTCCGAGAAGCGTCAGCAGGACCGTGCAGTTCTCGGGCGCAATGCCTTGGGACATGTCGTGCGCCGGGATGATGACGGCACTCGTTATCTCACGTTTGCTGATGGATCTGTCTCGCGCGAGCGTGACTTGCGGCCGGACGCAATGTCGGTTGATGACGACGCGTCTGCGGCCCTTGCGGCATCGTACCTTCGCGCAACGTCGCCGAATGCATTGGCGCTTTGCGCGGATGCGTTCGTTGATGAGATGCTGGCTGGCAAGAACATGGACTCTGCCGATCTGAGGCACTTCGGTGGCATCGTCTATGGCGAGTCGCGTTCGCTCGAAATCTCCGACCCGCGGCTACGGGCTGTTCAGGAATCCGTCGAAGCAGCGATGCATCGCTGTCTGTTCTCGCGGCACCAGAAGGCAGATGCAGAAGCATTCAAGCTCGCGGTAGCACTCGCCGAGCATCAGCCGACGTTCGCTTATCGGACCTCCACCTCGGTCGAGAATCAGCAATATTCGACGCCGCTCCCGATGTCGATCTCGGTTCAGCACATCCTCGGCGATACAGCGGGTGCAAAACTGTTCGAACCTACTATCGGGAATGGCAGCCTTGTCACGGCGCTTCCGCTTGGCACGGACATTACGGGCGTTGAAATCGACCCGGCGAGATCCGCGCAAGTAGCGGCGCTGCGGACTGACATTCGCCTCGTGACGGGCGACGTGCTCGATATCGCGGCTACGCTCGATTCCGATTTCACGTTCGTAGCAGCCAATCCGCCGTTCGGTGGCCTATCCTCTCCCGTGGCGTTCGAGAATCTGCGTTGCAACCGCGTCGATCACCTTATCGTGCTCAAGGCGCTTCGCCAGCGCAAGGACGTTGGTCGAGGCGTCTTCATCATCGCGGCCGATCGTGAAAGCCTGATTGAGCAAGGCAAGGTCGCCGGCGGCAGCAAGAGCTTCTTCGCGTGGCTGGCGGACCATTACGAGATCGAAGACGCAATCGAACTTGACGGTGCGCTCTACAAGAAACAGGGCGCAGAGTACCCCGTTCGAATGGTGACCGTTGGCCGACGGCGTTCGCCAGAGGAAGCGGCCGAGGCGCTGAGATCGAAACAGTATCGGCTGGGCGAGCGCTTGCCAGTCGTTCATACGTGGGAATCCTTATGGACGCATGTGCAGGCGCTTGCCCGCAAACTCACTCCCGTCGTGTCCGTTGAATCGAATGATGACGACGGGAAGGCCGTCGATCGAGCGGCTGCGCTCGAATTCCTGCGATGGCAACGGCAATCAGGCGCGATGACCGCTGCCGATGTGATGCCGTCGATATACCGCGGCCGGACCTTTCAGACCGGCGCGCCCATGGTGAAGGCCGGCTATGTCATGGTTGATGCGCCAGGTGGGCACCAGTTCAAGCTATCCGAGCTATGGCGCGAACTCGATAAGGCGAGCGTGACGGATCAGGAGCCTGCCGTAGAGAGTCCGCAAGAACCGGCACAGCACGGCCATGAGGCCGGCGATGTAGCGTCGGTCGAGCAGCCTGTACAGGCCGAGTTCAACGACTACCAGGCCCCGTACATTCCGGCGTCAAAGCTCAACGAGCCGAGCGCGATGATTCCTCGCAACCTCGAAGAGCCAGTGCGCCGCGCGCTGGCGAAGCTGGTCGAGGAAATCGGCATGGACGTGGACAGCTACGTCGCGGAAAAACTGCAACTAACCGTCGAGGAAATGGAACTCGCCTTTTCTGCCGAGCAGGTCGATGCAATCGGGCTTGCTATCAAACGTGCGGAGGAAGGGCGAGGGTTCATCAACGGGGACCAGACGGGGCAGGGGAAGGGGCGTGTGCTTGCAGCATTGGCCCGCTACGCCGCTCTCAACAATCAGCCGGTGGTGTTCAACACCGAGAAGGCGAACCTGTTCTCGGACTTCTGGAGGGATCTGAAGGACATCGACTCGCACACGCTGTTCCGACCGCTGATCCTCAACGACGGCGAGCCGGTGCGTAATATGGACACCAACAAGATCGAGATTCCTGCGACCAAGCCCGCCGTCATCAAGCAACTGATGGACAACGATGTTTCGTTGCATGACTCGGGCTACAACCTCATGTTCTCGACCTACTCGCAGTTCAACCGCGAGCGGTCTGCGAGCAAGAAGGCAGCATGGCTTCCTGCGGCCGCGAAAGGTGCGATGCTGCTACTGGACGAGTCTCACGTGGCCGCCGGCGAGTCGAACACTTCGGACAACATTGGTCTCGCTGTGGAGCACGCGGGATCGTGCATGTATTCGAGTGCGACGTTTGCGAAGAACGCAAAGAATATGCGTGCCTACGCAAAGGTGTTCCCATCAAGTGTGTCCGTCGAATCCCTCGCAGACACGCTGCAAGCGGGCGGCGAGCCGCTACAGGAAATCCTGTCTGCAATGCTCGCCGAGGAAGGCGTATTCATCCGGCGTGAGCATGACCTTTCGAAGCTGGAATTCTCGACGGTCGTCACCGAAGAAACGAACGAGCGAGACGAGCAGTGGGCCGATGCACTCAGCGCCGCGCTGCGGGCCATGTCGTACCTGTCCGGCGACGTTGGCAGGGTGATGCGACGCATGGACAAGGAGATCAAGCAGAAGCTCGAAAGCCTGCCGGAATCCGTGCGTGAGGGCAACCGGATGGGCGTGTCCTATCAAGGGTTCGGTTCTCGGCTGTACAACATTCTTCGTCAGTTCGCGCTCGCGCTGAAAATTGAAAAGGTGGCTGATGAGGCGATCACTGCCCTGAAGGAAAACCGGAAGCCAGTCATTGTTCTGGAACAGACCTTCGAGTCGCTGCTGAAGGAGGCGCTCGCGGAAGCCCAAAAGATCGATGCCGAAGAGGGTGAAGTCAGCCAAGAGGCCGCACGGAATCTCACTGCATCCCTGGACGGGCGCACTGTCGATGCGATGACCTTTCGTGACGTTATGCAACGCGTCGCGCGCAAGCTCGAATACATCTACGTGCGCAATGACTACGGCCAGGGCCGCTACGTGCACGTCACCGATCAGGCGAAAAACAAAGAGGAAGCAGCGGCGATTGACGAGGCGATCAACGATATCGCAGCGAAAATCGCTCAGCTGCCGGATATACCCGTGTCGCCGCTCGACACCCTGCGCCAGAAACTCAACGACGCGGGGTATTCGTGCGGCGAGATCTCCGGGCGTTCGTTCCAGACACGTCCCTCTCCCGACGACCCCGGCAAGATCATCGTCAGCATCAGGCCGGACCAGAGGCTCCAAACCCTTGCGGACTTCAACAACGGTCGTCTTGATTCGACCGCGTTGACGCGCGCCGGCTCTACCGGTCTGTCTGCGCACTCCAGCGCCAAGTTTGCAGATCGCCGGCAGCGCGAACTGATCGAGGCGCAGATCGCCAACAACGTCGCTGAGCGAGTTCAGTTCTTCGGTCGGGTGAACCGCCGCGGACAGGTCAATTCGCCGCGCATCAAATCGGTGATCACCTCGCTTCCCTTCGAGAAGCGCACGCTTGCGATGCAGAACACGAAGCTACGCAAGCTCTCCGCGAACACGCAGTCGAACCGGAACAACCAGGCGGAGATGAAGGACGTACCCGACATTCTCAATCCTGTCGGCAATGAAATTTGCCGCCGCTACCTGGAAGAGAACCCGGACATTGCCGCGCTGCTCGATATCAATCCCGAGCAGGAGACATCGAGTGAGGACGAGGCATTTTTCGCTAACAAGCTGACCGGTCGGATCGCACTGCTGCCCGTAGCGAAGCAGAAGGAGGCATACGCGGAACTGTCGCGCGTCTTCAACGAAACCGTGAAGGAGATGGAATCGAAGGGCGTTAACCCGTTCCAGACTTCCGTCTGGGACTGGCGTGGCAAGATCGTCGACCAGAAGGTTTTTCGCGCCGGCAAGCGCAACGGGTCGGTGTTCGATTTGCCGGTCTACATTTCTCGTGTCGAATGGGAGGAGGAGGTTATTCCGTACTCGTCCGAAGACATGCTGCGCATGATCGAGCGTGGGCGCCAATTCCTGACAGAGCAGGACAACCGGTTCAAGCTGGTGGAACATCGCTATGCGATCGGGCAACTCGACAAGTGGCGGATCAATTGTGATGCCATCCTGCAGGACGTGGACCAGTGCTTTGAGAGGGTCCAGCAGCAGGCGCTGAAGTCGCTCCCGCAGTTCAAGTCGGTAGAAGAGGCGATCGCATCGGCAGATTCCAATCCGGTTAAGGGTTCGTCGGTCCGACACCAATGGATTCGTCGCGTGTTGCCGACTGTTGTGCCCGGCAGCATTATCAATTTCAGTGGGATGGAGGAGCAGGCAGAAAAGGGGATGATCGTGTCGCTGTTCCCGCCCGAGAAGCGCTCTCAATCACACCTTCTTGGGCAGTACAGTGTTCGTGTGATCGCGCCGGGCAGCGATAAGTGGCAGGAGTTCACGCTGAACCAGCTTATTGGCGATCCGCTGTTCTCAACGGACCATCTGCTCGGCGGCGACTATACCAATCCGTTGAAAGCATTTGATGCGGCGAAACCGGGCACGATCCGTTTCTCGCGGAACGTGCTGACCGGCAACATGTTCGCCGCCTCGCAGTTTGTCGCTGAGCATCGCCTTGGCAACGCCGCAATCTTTACCGACGAAACTGGCGCGCGCCATCGAGCGGTTGTGCTGTATTCGAAGGTTACGCAAGATGACGTACTCAACATGCCGGTCGCGCTTACGCGGACTCTCGCCTCAACCGTGCTCGAAAAAGCGTATGCCGAAGGATATAGCATCAAGCTAATCGCGTCCCCGTCGCTGAACGATAAGCAGTGCCAGGTCATCTTCGATCGCAGTCGGCCGGCGTCGCTGACGATCTCGACCAGTGGCACAAAAGCAGTGGGGGGCGTCGTTTTCGGCAATAAGGATCTCACGAAGATCACGGGCGATTTTGCTGGCAATCGGGCAACGATGAGCGTGTCGGTAGATTTCCACAAAATGGATGATGTCATGGACGTTTTGATGAGCCGGTGCGGGCAGGCGTTCTACATCGACGCCAATTCTGCCAAGCGCCTTCTGCCTGAGTTTGCGGGTGACGACGGCGAGACCGATGCGATTGAAGGGAAGGTGGACGAGTCCCGAAAGGGGCCGGGGACGGCACCGCGTTTTGCGGCATAAGTGCATTGAGACACAACACTTCGATGCGTATCATTGGTCAGATACACACTCAATAGGAGTTGCTATACATGACGCAGGACTACGAAAAGCCGTCGCTTTCGCAGTTACCTCCCGATCTCCTCGGGGCGCTCGTGCAGTTCCGCTCTGAGAATGGGCGGACGTGGAGGCATAAGTTGCTGTCCGGATGGCTGCGGGCAGCATTTCCCGGCGAGCTGCAACGGCTGCGCAACGAATTCGGGCCGGAATGGCTAACGGGAGTGAAGGATTCCGAGTTCGACAAGCTTGCCGAGGCGGCGTCCACCGTTGAGCCGGGAGTAGGAACTCGCGGCAACGAGGCTCCGGCAATACTCAGCGAGGCCAACTACAAGGGCCAGTTTGGCAATAAGCGTCATTTGACGCGCAAGGAAGTCGTCATCATCCCGGTATCTGCGCTTGCACACATGCGTGGGGTGCGTGGCGAACGTCGCGATTTCACCGTGGATGAGTCAGGCAGTCGGCGGTTCGGCAATTACGAGGCCGCGGAGTGGGACCAGTTCAAGGTGGATATCGCGAAGAACGGCATGCTCGAGCCGGTGACGATCAACATCGATGTTGGCGAAGAGGTCTGCATCTACGAAGGCAACCATCGCATTCAGGTCGCCTTGCAAAGCGGCTGGAACGTCATTGCTGCTGACATCCGATATTTCGGTGGAGCAGAGACGACTTTCGAAGGCGGGTCATTCTTTCGACAGACCATGGCTCGCCTTGAGCAAGGCAACGAACCTGCGGCGTCTTCAGTGCGCCCGCGTATGTAGGGAGCGTCGAAATGTTCGTAACAGAATTTATGGCAGAAATCGGCCTGGTAGGGACCGACATTCCTGCGCGAGTCACATGGTCGATGGATGCGCCTGGCGTTACGGTCACCGCGAGGCTTGATCGAGAGGGCGAGCGGGTGGAGTTCGGTGTTTATGAGGCGTTGGATGGGGAGTCGAGCGTCACGAGCGGTGTTGCCCTGCTGCAAGCTGAATCTGGCGAAATGCATTTCCGGGCCGAAGCAGACGAGATGTTTTTTGAGCGCTTCTCCGAGACGATCCGGCTCATGCGCGTGGAGCAAGCAGAATGAGTGAGGCGCAAGAGAAGGTCGTGAACGCTTCCACCGTGCTGGTCGAGCCGGGGCAGATGGCGGCATTCGAAAAGCGGCTGGAAGCGCTCAACAAGAAAGCTTCGAAGTTCGGCTTGTCGCCCATCCGAATCGTTAGTGCGCAGGATGCGCTCTACGAGCGCAAGAGCGAATACGTTGGTCGAGACGCGGACAAGCTTCTGACTCACCTCGTCCCCGTTCAGCGATTGCAGGACGTTGACCATCCTGTGCTCATTAAGCGGTTGGAAATCGAGTACCCGGAGATCAAGCTCGGGCATTGGCGCGTAATCGGCAAGCTCGAAGCCATCGAGGGCGGGAACCTTGCCTTCGCGGTCTCGCGCGATGCGTCCGATGTCGTGGTACTGGCTGAGCGCGCCGATTGTCCTATCGAATGCGAGCATTGCAACACCAATCGTCGCCGCAAGGACGGATACCTCCTGCGTGATGACGAAACCGGCGACTACAAGGAGGTCGGCAGCAACTGCCTGGAGGATTTCACGGGCATCGACCCGGCTGCGGCCCTGTTCATGGCTCAGATGTGGAACGTCATCAAGATCGCCGAGGACGACTTCGCTGAGTTCGGGCGCTCGGGCCGCGTCAACGCAGTCAGAACGGACCAGTATCTCGCCGATGTGAGCTTCTTGGCTGCAAACTTTGGCTTCGTGTCCGCATCAAAAGCGCGGGAAACGGATTTGTCTCCGACGTACAGCGACGCTCTTTCCTTGCCTTATCTGCTTAGAAAAAACGCGGAGCTTCGTGAGAAATACATTGCGCAGCACGAGCGGCACGTGGAGACAGCGAACGCAGTCCGCGTGTGGATCGAAGACAAAAACGAAGAATCGACGTTTGATCGCAACGTGAAGCTGCTGTTGAGGCAGGATGCGATATCTCTCAAGAGCAATCACCTAGCGTTCGCGGCCGCGACGGTGCCGGTGTATCAGCGAGCACATGCTGAGAAAGCTGAGAGCCGAAAGCGCAGCGAGCACGTCGGCCAACCGGGCCAGAAGGCGTCCGGTTCCCTCACTGTGGAGCGGGTGGTTCCGTTCGACACGATTTACGGATCGTCGGATCTCGTGCTATTTCGTGATAACGATGGCAATCGAATCAAGTGGAAAACCTCGGCCTGCCCAATCGAAGTCAAGGATGGTGTCGGCCGATCGATGGAGGCGACGTTCAAGATCAAGGAGCACGACGAATACAACGGGATGGCGCAGACCGCCATCACACACCTAAAGGTGTTGCGCTGGATTGATACGGTGGAAATTGGCACGAACGATGAGGGGGGCGCACCGGTCATCGGCGAGAGCGATTCGCCCGCGGTCCGCTCCGCCAAGGAACGTTTCCTTTCGGAGCACGGAGCGGCCAACGTTGAAATGCCGGAGTCGCCGAAGGCCCGCTATCGTCCGTGAATCGGCGGTTTTGCTTTATCCTGTAAACTACGTATCATTACAACGATACACATATTCTGGAGCTTGGGAATGTCACTCGCTGCTATTGCCCACAAGGAACGCGCCAAGCGCTTGATCCCGCGCCTGGATGCATGCGCTGTGAGGATCGACGAGGGGAGCATCGTCAGATCCCACGCGATGGTCTACGCAGCCTTTCTATCGGATTACGTGGCCGGCCGGATCGACGCCGCCAACCCCGAGACGGTCGGCATGTTGAGCATGGCCGACGAGTTCTGCGAACTCGTTGAGCACGAGTATCCGGTCATCAACTGAGGGCAGCCAATGAGCGAGTTCCAAAAGAAGGCGGAAGGTATTTTCGCGCGCTTCGCCGAAAAGCTGTCGAAGGTCGATCTCAAGATGGCCGTCAGTCTCCCTGCCGTGATCGGCGCGACGGTAGTGGCTGCTGGTTGTGCGCTGGAAGCTCAGGGCCAGCTTGGCCTTCTCCAGCATGGAAGCGTGGAGGCGATTGGCGCGTACAAGCAGACGCTTGGGCAGTTCCCCTTTGGGGAGTTCCTTCTTCGTGGCATCGAGGGCAAGCTTCCGTCGTTCGGCGGCAACACCCAGGCGCGCGGCTTCGCATTCATGGTAGCTGCCCCGATCGTCAGTGCAGCCGCGGTCACGCTCTCGCGAGGCTTCCAGAAAATCCGGGGGGCGTTGCATGGTCAAGCTGCACTTTTGCAGCGTGAGGCGACGCAAGCGTCTATCGCCGTCGAGCCCGAACCGGTAGATGACGAGGGGCGCTATACCTGGGCGCGGAATCGGTCAACGGAAGCCGGGCAAGGGCAGGATTGGCGGCACACCATGCAGGCCGAGATGCGCGAGCCGCCGGGGACGGTTGAAATGCTCAGGCGAATCGCGCTTGCGCATCGCGTCAACGTGCTCGATCTGGAACTGCGTGGCGAAAAGGTAGTGCTGAATACCGCACGTTTCGCGCGCGAGCATGCTGCACCGCCGCCGTGGTCCGACAGCAATCCGGCGTTCTTCCGGCCGATTTGCGAGGTTGATTCGCCTTTCTGGCGAGAGACGGAGCGGCAAGTCTACATCCTCAATCGATTCGCGCGTCAGCATGGATTGAATGCCGGCGCGCTGTACGTGCGTGACGATGTGGTCTATGAGGAGAACCCTAGTGCGTTCGTGGATCGCAAGGTTTCCGACGTCAATTCGTTGGAATGGGATGCGGCGCTTCGCGAGTTGATCAGCGATGAGTTGGGCTATCCGCCGGCCAACCTCGAAGACCATAAGCGATGGGATCGGGAGGAGCACGAAGCCTACGGCACCTCGCCGATCCAGCGTACCAAAATCCGTATGGCGTAGGTCGTGCGTCGGAGGCCACGCTGTGAACGGTTATTTCGTCAAGAACATAGGGGCCAATCGCGGGAAGCCGCGCATTTGGCTTCAAGGACTGGAGCTTGAGAAGGCAGGGTTTCAGCCGGGCGCCAGCTACGAAATCGATGTCAAAGGCAATTCCGTTGTTCTTACGGTGAAGGCAGATGGCACCAGAATCGTGTCTCCGAAAAAAGTCCGTGAGCGGACTCTGCCGGTCATCGATTTGAACAGTAAGGCGCTGCTCGCCATTTTCGACGGCATGGCGGCCGTGCGAGTCATTCCGAAGGATGGTGAAATTTACATCGTCCCGCTCGCCTCGGAAATCAAGAAGCAGGAGCGGTTTCAGCGACTACGAGAAAAGTTGGAGCAAGGCGAGCCGCTGGCGATCGGAAGCCTCTCGCATGGCGGGGGGATTCTTACCCACGCGATTCATGAGGGTCTGCGCCGTGCCGGTATCGAGGCGAAGCTGGCATTTGCAAATGACATTCGGCCTGAGCTAATCGAGCATGCGTCGCAGAGAAACGACGCTTGGTCGCATGACACGGTTCCTCTAGCTGCGCCGATGCAGGAGCTTGCCTTTGACGATCGTGCATTGGCGCAGGTGCCGAAGGTCGAGATCCTCGAGGCCGGAATCCCTTGCAGTGGTGCGAGTCGGGCGGGTGTCGCAAAGCGAGGGCTGAAGCACCCGGAGGAACATCCGGAGGTCGGACACCTGGTGGTGTCTGCGTTGATCCTGCTTAACAAGGCCGCCCCTGCGGTCGTGTTGATCGAGAACGTCGTCACCTACGCCACGTCAGCGTCTGCCAGCATCCTGCGCACGCAGCTACGAGACCTCGGCTACACAACCCATGAGCGCGTACTGCGCGGTAAGGAATGGGGGGCCATCGACAACCGAGAGCGCTGGTGCATGGTGGCCGTCACCCACGGGATCAGCTTCGATTTCGATCAGCTCATGCCTCCAGATACCCTGCCGCGTGAACTCTCGGAGATTTTGGACCCGATTGGGCCGGACGACTCGCGGTGGTCCACGATGCAGGGTCTCAAAGACAAGCAGGTGCGAGACAAGGCCGAAGGCAAGAATTTCAAGATGCAGATCTTCGACGCATCGGATACGAGCGTAGGGACGCTCACGAAAGGCTACAGCCGCGTTCGAAGTACCGACCCGAAGCTTCGCCACCCGACGAATCCTGAATTGCTGCGGCAGTTCACGCCAGCCGAGCACGCGCGCATGAAGACGATACCCGCACATCTGCTTGAGGGGGCGTCGGATACCGTACAGCATGAAATGGCTGGCCAGTCAGTGATTTGGGAGCAATTTGTGGACGTCGGCCATCACGCCGGCAATGCACTAAACCGCGTTGTTGGTAGGCCGGAAGTCACCCTTCCTGTCGTCGCGGACGGCGACCCGCCAGCAGTAAGGGCTGCGAAGGAAAGATTCCTCGCTGAAAACGTCGTTGTGGTACCGGACGACTACATGCCGGCGACCGATGACGTTCCGCAGGCTCCTATTCGCAAACTTCGAATTATGTAAGGGCACTCGATGACTAAGCGCACCATCCTCACCGAAAAGCCTGACGTTGCAAAGCACGTTGCCGAGTTCTTCGGCATCGAAAAACGTCTGCCGGGCGCGTATTTGCTGAAGAACGGCGACTACGTCACTAACAATGTCGGGCATCTTCTCGGAATCGGGTCTCCCGAGGACTACATGAGCGAGGCGCAGAAGGCCGCGCGCGGTTTCGATCAGTTGCCGATTCTGCCGCCGAAGTTTCGGCACTTTGCCGACAAGGAGAAGGCCGACCAGCTTCGAACGGTCGTGAAGCTGCTCAAAGAGGCGGACATCATCGTCAACGCGGGCGATATCGACCGTGAAGGACAGTTGATTGCAGACGAGGTGATCGCGTATGCCGGGTTCAATCCCGATGGCAGCGGGAAACCAGTCGAGCGCGTGTTAATCACCGCAAACAACGAGGCTTCGCTTCGCAACGCCTTCGCTTCGCAGAATCGCAGAAAGAACGGTGAGCCACAGTTCGTGAACAGGCGATTCGCCGGCGAGGCTCGCTCAGAAGCGGACTGGCTCATCGGCATGAACGGTTCGCGCGGTGTGCGGGCGGCAATCGGCGTTCGCCTGGATGAAGCGCTGTCAGTGGGTCGAGTCCAGACTCCGACGCTCGGTCTCGTGGTCATGCGTGAACTGGAGATCCGCAATTTCAAGGCGATCACCTATTACGTGCCCGAAATCGAATTGCCTGACGGCCGCGTGCTCGAATGGACAGGCCGTCTGGAGGGTGCGGACCAGACCGGTATCGACAGCGAAGGCCGAATCATCGATCGGCGCGTTGCCGAGGGCATCGTGGCGCGTATCAAGGCGGGGCTGGAGGGCGTTGTCACGCACTTCGCCGCGATCGACCGCGAGCAGGAACCGCCATTGCCGTTCAACCTGGCGAAGCTTCAGTCGGAAATGTCGGCGCGGCACGGTATGTCGGCAAAGGAGACGTCGAAAGCCACGCAGTCGCTGTATCAGACCCGCAAGATGGTCACCTATATCGGCACCGATTGCCAGTTCCTTCCACAGTCGATGCATGAAGAAGCGCCCGACGTGTTGAAGGGAATCTCCGGACAGTACATGAAGCTCGCGAGCGGTACGAACCCGGCTTTCAAGTATTCGTGCTGGAACGATTCCAAGGTATCTGCGCACCACGCAATCATTCCGACAGGTGAACTGGCCAGCGGCCTGACGACGGAAGAGCAGCGCGTGTTCGATGCAGTCGCGCGTCGCTATATGGCGCAGTTCTATCCGAAGCACAAGTTTGTCGAGAACAAGCTCGAGGCCGAGTACGGACAGGACGTGTTCGCCTCTGGATGGCGCAAGACGCTTGTGGACGGCTGGAAGGTTGTGGATCAACAAGCGGACGAAGACGTAAAGGATGCCGAATCGTTGGAGAGCAAGCCTGCGATGAAGCTGAGAAGCAAGTAGTCAATGAGTAAGTGCTCTTGTACAGGAGAGGAGTATGTCAATGACGATGGCAGTTCGACCGGATTACTTTGTGGATGACTTCGGCCAGAAAGACCATGATGGCTTCGCAGTATTCGAGATCGATGATGAAGGCGCGGTATGTGGAATGGTAACGGGGATAAACCACCCCACACGTGAGGACGCGGAGCAAGAAATGGCCGAGTTGTCTGGTTCTGCGATGCAAGCGACCGCTGTGCCGCCGGGGCGAACCACTGTACGCCTGTTTGAAGCAGATCGACAGCTTGTCCGGAATCTGTGTAGTGATCCGAAGGCTTCACTTTTTGAGGGCGGAAACGTCAGTGCTGTGGTGAATTCGGATAACACCATCTCCCTTCGGATGGCCGGGCTGAGTTACACCAATGACTGGATATTTTCGTCCGGCATGCTTCATCCATCGGATACGCGAACGGAACGTTCATCGGACCTTCTTGGTCATCTAGATGAGCCGATCGATTCGGAGTACGACAGTGATCAGATCGAGTACACCAACGATGTGTCTGGATGGTGGAAAGAGACCAAGGAAGGCAGCCGGTATCTCCTCCTTGTGATGACGCGGCATCCGAAGACGTCGCCGCGCCCGCAGCCAATTGATGGCCCGATTGCACGAGACCTTCCCGATTTGGTCGGTGGCAATGCTAGTGCTTCCGATCAATCACTTCAATCTCAGGTGATGCAAGAAATTTCGCGTTCAGGTAAGGCCGGGGCTCTGATGGTCGTGGCAAGTCGCTCGCCAGACAGTGTTCGGGCGATTGCTGGTCGGATGTTGGGGCGACCCGTACCGGGTGCGAGTATTGCGCCGTACATTGTGGTCGGCTTGCCGGATGGATTCAACGGGCACACGGCGAATTTTGTTGGAGAGCCGGTCGAGCGCGACGGCAATCTCGTGAAGCTCATATGCGCCGATCGTGGTCGGGAGTACAAGATCCGCTGGATTGCTGACGCGGATCTTCAATCTGCGATTGCCTCACAAGTGGCCAACGCAAAGGCATGGGAGTATCGCGACGAGAAGGAGGGGGTTTCGTTCCAGTCGCTTGATCGGCTTCCAGCCGAAAAGCGGGAACAATGGACGAGCGAACGTCCGCTCGATGCCGTGCCTGTCTCGTTGGTCGGTCTTGATGTGCGCGTGTCCGATCAGGCCGAGGAAAGGGTCGTTAAGCCGCGTATGCGGCCGTAAAGGGGGCACACGTCATGGCGAGTATCCCGAGCGTACTGGTGGCTGTCTCAGACCCGCTACGGTGCCTTGGCATCGAGGCGCTGGTAATAGGCGCAGGCGTCGCCAATGCGTGCACCTTCGCATCTTCGGCTCGAGACTTCTCCGAGAAAATGCGCCACCTGAAAAGCTACGCGGCCGTCATTATTGATCTGGACCTAAATGATGCGCCCGCGTTCGATCTCATTGGCCGCATGCGATCGCTCTCGCCGTCGGTGGGTGTTCTTGCCCTTGATTTAACGGCGGGCGCAGATCGCACGCTGCGAGCGCTTCGCAGTGGCGCGACCGGTGTCGTCGGCGTGCATGCGACGCGCGCGGAAATACTGGATGCATTGCGCGCCGTCGCCGCGGGTGGCAGATTTGTTCAAGCGAGTTCGCTGACATCGCTGATCAACCAGATCTCGGGGCAAGCACCCGAGCCGTCCCACGAAGACCTGTCCAATCGCGAGTACCAGACGCTCTGTTTGCTCGCGCAGGGATTGAGGTTGGTGGACGTGGCCGGACAACTGTCGATCAGCGTCAAGACGGCCAGCACCTACCGGTCTCGCTTGCTCGAAAAGCTTCAGCTTCGCACCAATGCGGATCTGATCCACTACGCGCTCACAAACGGCCTGGGCGTGACTGGAGCGGTGGCCGGCCGGGTGCGCGCCGGCACACTTGCCGAGAGGAGGTAGATGTTGCGCGCAGTACCATGCCGGGGAGTATAATGTCAATCAGAAGGTATCCAATGGAGTGGATCATGCCTGCTGACAAACTCGGCCGTTATATGACCAGCGACGTGTTTCTGGCACGCGCCAACGCGGCGGTGAAGAAGGCCGTCAGTAACCTTGAAGCGAAGGGCATCAAACCTGCCTACGTCGTGCGTGAGCCGAAAGAGGCTGCGACGGAGGTGTCCGGCGATGTCGTCAAGGTGAGCGTCGGCGCGTCCAGCGCGAAGCGTAAAACCCTCAAAGTCGCATGACCCTCACGAACGAAGAAGAAAAAGGCAATCCCGCAGTCATCATCTTCGCCGGGCCGAACGGCTCGGGGAAGTCAACCATCACAGAGGCAGTCGTCGGTGACCCGGATCAGTTTTCCGGGGAGTACATCAACGCCGACGACATCGCCCGCTCCCTCCAAGATCAAATTCCCGATTACCGCGAGCGCAACCTGAAGGCTGCGCAGATGGCGGAGGAACGCCGTCTTCAGGCGTTGCAGGAGGGGCGCGACTTCGCCTTTGAAACCGTCATGTCCACGCCCGAAAAGGTCGCGCTGATGACGCAGGCAAAGGCGCTCGGCTACCGCGTCTCCCTGTTCTTCATCACGACGGAAGATCCGGAAATCAACGTGCGCCGCGTCGCCGGCCGCGTTGCTGACGGTGGCCATGCTGTCGAGCCGGACGCGATTCGTCGTCGCTATGCTGCGACTATGGATCTGCTGCCGGCCGCGTTCGAGCACGCGGACCAGGCGACGGTGATCGACAACTCAGAAGAGCCAGGCAACTTGCGGATCGTAGCCACGAAGGCTGATGAAGAGGTGGAGTTTCCGGTCGAGGATGCAGTCCTGCCTTGGGTAGCCAAGAAGCTGACCGATCCCTACATGCGGCGGCTCGCGTCACGCAAGCTGCTGACGGCCGCTCTATCGGATGGTCGTTCTGTTCGCGTCGCCGAGGCGGCGCACGGCAAGGACTACACCGGCGTGGTAGTCCGGGTCACCGAGCACCACGCGTTGCAGGACGTGGCGGGTGAACTGCTGCTGCACGATCGGCAACTGGCATCGACGGTGACGTATGTAGTGGGTCAGGAGCAGACCGTGAGCTATCGGTACGAGCACGGCAAGATCGTGCCGGTCGACGCTCCCGCGGCAACGATGCGGCCACAGGCACCGAAGCGGAGCTAGGAATCGACGGTGCATTCGCGCTTATCGGCCGCGCCGTAGGTGTAATTGTTGTCGATCCAGCGCTTCGCCCATTCGATACCTCGCTCGTGGGCTTGTGATCGAAAGACACGATTGCCAAGGTCAACGAACACGAAACGCTCACCGTGCTCGCGCTCAACAATCGCACATGATTCGAAGAGTCGCTGCTTCGCTAGGATGATAGGTGCCGCATCTATCGTCCAGCCTTTGTAGGTGGTCATGCGTTTCATCGCACCCTCGACGGTCGTGTCGTTAGGTGCTGATGGTACGCCGTCAGGCCGAGACAGTCTTGTATTGAATCAGCCACACAAAATAGCCGTCGAACGTTCTTTCGTACTCGACCACTCTTGCAAGTTGCAGTTTGGACGACCCAAACCAGTCGCGCAGAAACGCTTCGACGGCGGTGGCCTCGCCCATGCCACTTGCACGCGGCCAGTACGTGCCGTAGCGGTCACCGAAATGCTTCTGCCGAAGCAAGTTATAGCGCTCGCGATCGTCGCCTTGCAACCGATCGAAAATCTGATCGGTGTAGACAGCGCCGTTCTCTTCGACCCGTGTCGGGCTCCGCCAAAGCACTTTGCCCGAGGGGCGATCTTCGGGCCGGGCCTTGTTGCGCTCATTCAGGTGCATCCAGAGGGCGATGCCAATATAGGCGAAGATTGCGAGGACTCCGAGTTGCGTCCACGTCACGTTCATGATGGTCTCCGTTGTGTTCGGTTGCGACTAGACTCGGTGCCGCGCTTGTTTCGGAGCAGACGACGCGGGCTCCACGGCCGCCTTTAGGTCGGGCGAGCAAATCATGTATTCGCCGCGGTCATCGGCATTCGTGAATCGCTCCAGAACGAGAAGCTCATCGTTCGCGAGGCGACGCGCCTGGTCGATCTCTGCGAAGTAGGTTCCCACGGCGCGTGCTTCGTCATTTGAATTGACCACGAGTGCCCGCCGTAAAGGCGAGCCTGACAGGCGATATCGCTGCGCAAGACTTTCGATCGCCGCTTGCCGATCGGCGATCGGCTCAAGCTCGTAGGCAATCTTGCCTGCCGCGTTCGCAACCGACAGGATAAAGCGGCCGGCGCGGTTGGGCTGTGCCTTCAACTCACGCTCGACGCGGTCCTTTATTTCGTAGTCCATTCGAAGAATCGTCACTTGTGCGCTTCCTTGTTTTATCGGTCTCGTCGGTATTGCTTCGGGTTATACAGTGCGGCCTTCCACGGTGCCTCTTGCACTCGGCCCTTCTTTTTGTCATGGGCAGTCTTATGACCCTCCAAACAGAGTGCGGCGATGGCGAACGCACAGCCGATGGCGAGTGCTGCCATCAATGCATACGGCACCATGGCGACAGAGATAAATTCAAACTTTGCGATGGGCGCCAATGCATCGATTGCGATGGCTGCCAATGCATCGATCGCGATACGAATGCTCATCTCCTATCCTTCATTGGGAGTGCGGGCTTGACCGCTTGTGCGCGCTGTGGCCGAGTGGCCTTCAGCGCAATCGCATTGGCTTGCCCGCCGCAGCGCGGGCACTCCCACTGAATGCTGCTGGCCATACCTTGACCATCCAGTCCCGCGTAGAAAAAGCTGTCGTCACGCACTTTGTACGTGATCGGCTTCGCATGGCCGAATACTCGGCACCAAAGGCGTTTTAGCATGTCCGATTCCTAGTGCTCGCAGTAAGCGTCTCGACGAGCCTTCCATAGGACCGTAATCGCGTCCAGGTTGGTCGCAAAGCGTCCGAGTTCCCGGCAATCGCTATCCGACGCGCTGTCATACGGCGCATTGATCGAGGCTTGCCATTCGCCGGCCGCGCGCCGCTCGTACCCGCCGACGCATTCGTAACCACCCGGTGTTGTTGGTGACGTGGGGCACCGGCGATGCAGGAAGCCGTTGGCCTTGGCCGCATCGCCGTTAATGTTGCGCTCGATGTAGAAATCGCCGTCATCGAGCAGTATCAGGTGCTTGTCCATCGTCCCCTCGTTAGCCATTGCTGCGGTGTGCTTTCGAGCTGACGGGATTCCAGCGCAGCGGATCGCTACGTTTGTGGTCCACGTCACCATCGGACGTCCTCATATGGACGCCGGTGTCTTCGCATACGAGGCCGTCTCGAACAGCGCCAAGCGAATATGCCTCGTTCTTGAAGTAACAGAACGAGAAGGGGTCTTGCGACGCCTGGTGAGCGGCGAGTTGACTTGCCTGGTGATTGACCAGTTCGCCGGCGATCTGCTGCAGATCCTGATGCAGCATTACCAGATGGGCTTGCGTGACCTGTTGTGCTGCATCCGGCGAGGATACTGCGGCGGACGATTGCGCGAATGCGAAGCCCGAAGTTGCCAGTGCTGCGACTGCGAGAATAATCTTTTTCATTGCTTGTCCTAGAGCGGCTACCGGCCGATGCGGGGCGCGAGCGCGCCAAGTTCTTCTTACGCGTGACCGGAGCTACCCCAATCCCACGTCTGGTGATATAGCGGCAACGATCACAACGATCACACGTCCATTGGCATCAGGTTCTTCACTGCGGCGCGATACTTGGTCGAAAAGGGCCCTTGGCAATCTCCGGATGTCGCGCTTTCGTGGTATCGACGAGCGTGTATCGCCACGTTCCACAGGGTGAGTGGATTTCGATCGACCATGGTGCATGTAACGCCGCTTCATCGAAACCCGTGTGGAACATTTCCCGCGTACCGCAGAAGACGTTGAACACACGCGCGAACTTGACCTTCCCATCAGAAGCCAGAGGTTGAAGTCTCATGCTCGCGTCGGGTTCGCCCACGCTGTGACCTTGGATGGAGAAATTCTCGGTCAGCAACAGAGAATCGTAAGCTCCCCATTGGCCATCGTTGTACTGCTTTTCGATCTGGATAGACTTGGCACTCCAATCGGCCGCGAAAGCCTGAGCGCACAGAGCTAGCGAAAACAGACCGACTAGAAGCTTGGTTGTAGTCAATCTTTCCTCCGGCCCGATCAGTCTTGCTTCGCGTTCGAGTAGTGAGTTTGCAGCACTTCTAAGTCCTGTCTCACTACCTCGACGTGCGGGCGATAACTCTGCGCGAGTTCGGCGAGAGACTCGATGCCTGGCAGTTTCATCTCCATCGTGTCCATCGAGAAAGCCATTCGGAGCCTGGCGATCGCCGCGGATCGGCGATGGCTCGCCAGTGAGGCGCGTTTAACTCGCTTGAGGATGGTCGGCATAGTTGGCGTGTCGGTTGCGTTACAGGTTGCGATGGTTGTAGTCGTAGCCTGTCACCACACCGCGCGAGTTGAACCGAATGGTCAGCTCGCTGTTCTTCTCCGAGCGGCCGAGCATGTTCAGGCCGGGAAGGAAGGCAAGCGCGGAACTCTCGACGCGCTGGTAATGCCATGTCGCATTGCCTTTGTCGTCGCTCGTCTGCTCGCTCGGTTGGCCGAACTTGGTGAGCACGTCATTTTTCGTCGTTCGGCCCGCCTGGATGGTCGATACGCTTGCATCATCAGCGACGGCGGGGGAAGCTCCAACGGCGCAGCCGCTCAACAAAGCTGCCGCGAGGAGCATCGTTGCCGTCGTGGTCAGGATTCGTTTCATCTTTTTCTCCGTGCAGTGGTTGGCCTTCCGGTGCAGCTTGTGCCGGATCATCCGGTTGGCCCGACTCGTCGGGCATTTCGCCCTTGGATTTCTTGATGCCGTTCTCGGCGGCAATCTTCATTACGTCAATAACGAACAGATCACGCTTTTCCTTGAGCGCTTTCCTTATCCACGAGTGCGGCACGTATGCCTCACCGTTGTACACACCGATCACTTCCGGGGGATCAGAAAGAGAGCGCTTCTCCGCGCCGTCCGCGCCGTCGGGATGAAGTAGGGCGGGAATCATCGCCTCGCCAATTGCTTCGCAGTAGCCGACCCATCCCATGTCAACGCCGCCGTTGCTGACGATGTGGAAAAACGCCACGGGCGTCCGTCCACTCCTTGCTCGCATGGCTGCCATCGTCAGAAGGGCGCTTCGTTTTCAGGCTCGTCCGACGCGGCTGCCGGGCTGCTTGCTGTAGCAGCGGGCCGGGAAGAGGCCGGTGAGGGCTGAGCCGCGTCGCCTTCACGTCCGGCCTCTGCGCCAGTCGGGAAAAGGACATTGGCGACGACCTCGGTGATGTAGCGATCCTGGCCGTCCTGCTGGTACTTGCGCGTGCGCGTGCGCCCCTCGACGTACACCTCCGTGTCTTTCTTCAGGGTGCGCGCCAACTCCGCCGGCGGGCCGAACACCGAAATGCGGTGATAGTCTGCGAATTCCTTCCAGTCGCCGCTGCCTTTCTCCTGATAGCGTTCGTAGGTCACGATTCTGAGGTTGGCAACCATGCCGCCGCTCGGCATGCTCCGGCCCTCTGCGTCAGCCGTCAGACGACCGAGAAGGATCTGCTTGTTGATGCTGCTCATATATCCCCCGATGAATTGCGTATCGTATATATGATGCGTGAAATTTGCCTGACACGCAATGTCGGTTTTAGCTCGGCTTATCGCCGGACTCAGACCAACGGATGCGGTGCTTGTCGTTGAGGTCGCGGTGCAGCTTCAAATCTTCGGTGTGCGAGTAGATGGACGTCGTGGAAATGCTTTCGTGTCCCAAGACCGCTTGTACTGTGCGCAGGTCCGCTCCAGCGTTCAGCATGTCGGTTGCGGCAGTGTGGCGCATCCAGTGCGTCGAAGCCGCCTTCAGACGCGAAGCGCTTTCCGGATCGCTTCGAGCGAGCACCGACTCGGCATGCTTGAAAATTTCCTTGAACAAGACCCACACCGACTGCCGCGTGAGTGGTCGGAACGCGGTTTTGGCGCGAAGCGAGAACACGAGCGGCGTCGCCTCGGCCGGGGCTGGCCATGGCGATATGCCGAATGCCTCACGGTAGCGTGAGATCTCGGGCAGGAAGGCGTCCGGGATCGGGATGGCGCGTTCCTTGTCGCCCTTGCCGATCACCGTCAGGAAATGGCGCTTGCGCGCGTCATCTCGGTCCTGAATGGCAGAAAACCCGCCCATCGTCCCGTTGATCGCTTCCGCAGTACGGATGCCGGTCATATAGAACAGCGTCGCCATCCATCGCCAGCGGGCGTGGTGCTGCCGCTGATAGACGGTTTCGCGAGGTAGTTCCTCGATAGCGGCGAGTACCGCGCCCCACTGATCCTCGGTCAGAAAGCGTGATTGCGAGCGCTCTGGTTTCTTCAGGCGACGGCGGTTGCGAATGATGGGATTTCCGGCCAGGTAGCCCACGCTGCGCAGCCACTCGAACATCGACCAGATGATGCCCTGTGCGTAACGGATGCTCGATGGCCGTAGCGGGCCGGCGAACGGCCGATAGTCCTTCGACACTCCGCCATCCTTGTCGCGCCGACCACGCTTCGTGCCCACCCAAACCGATCGCGGCTGAGGATCGGCGAGGAATGCGAGATACGCGTCCCAATCCTCGTAGACAACGGATGACAGTGGCTTGCCGCGACTCGCCAGCACCCACACATAGAAGCGCACGACCTCCTTTTCGTAGGCGGCGTAGGTCTTCTGCTGGTCGGCGAACTGGCCCAACCAGAGCCGAATTGCTTCCCAATCGGTATTTGCTGCGATCTGCTGCCTGCCGGCACCCCGGTTCTCGCCCGCACTGCCGTCGAGCGAGGGCGGAAGCGTGGCGTTCAGCGCGAGTGCGAACGCCTGGTTGGGAGTCGTCGTAAGTGCCGTCATCGTCACGCTGCTGCCTGGGTCTTGTGTTGGGTCACCACGTCGTCCAAGCTGAACTCGTCATCGCTGTCCTTGGCGTCACCATCTGCCGCCGCGGAAGCTGCTCGCGCCCGCTTGTTCTGCTCGCGCTTTTCGGATTTCGCGTACACCTGCTGCACCTCTTGGTGCGCGTCAAAAAGCGCCTTCAGGCTCGCGGCCGACATGGTGACCGTCTTGCCCTCCAGTTCGGCCTCGTTGCCGTTCAGCAGCGTTTGGAGGTTCTCGCGATCGCTTTCCGACAGCCGAGTGTAGAAGGTATCGAGCGAAGAAACCACCTTGCTGACAACCTGACGCGGGATCGCCGGGCCGTACAGGGACTTCGCCGTGACCTTCTTGCCGCCGTTGGCGCGCTCCTTCTCAAGGCGCTCGATCAGGATCTCGAGGGTTTTCTTGCTGCCGTGCTTACGCAGTAGGGGTAGGACCACATCGGCCGCCACCTCTTCTTTGATAAGCATTTGTTGGATCGCCGTGTCCGACTCTGCCAGCATGATGCCTTGCTCGATATGTGTGTCAGATCTTCGAGCGCGTTTGGAGATGCGCTGCACCGACCAGCCGAAGCCGCGAAGGCGACGATAGCCGTGTCCCGCTTCGAGGTGCGTGAGTTTCAAGCCTTGCTCACCGGTACCGACCATATGCGCGACCCGTTCGGCGTCGTTATCGCGCAACTGACGACATTCCACGGTCTGGATGTCGTGCCCCTCCTTAATAAGTTCCAGGTCAGCGATTAGCCGATTCTCGCCGTCGATGAGGATAACGACGCCATCCTCGACCCGGACATCGAGAGGAGGGAAGGTTGCTCCAGCCAACTTGGCTGCCTTGAGGCTGTCGATGTACTCGCGGCGCGCGGGCGTCATCACGCCGTTGACTTTCGCCCGGACGTTGAAACCTTCCTCGATCGTGATGAGGCGAGGGTCAACCTTGAAGTGGGTGACCTTCGATACGCCCTCGATGCTCTTGTCCTCGGCCATTGCCTTGAGGGATACGTGGTTTGCCATTCTGATCTCCAGTCGCGGGCCTCGAAGCCCGCTAAAAGCGAGAATTTCACTCAAAAAACACGTATCGCTATAACGATACGCAATCTTCGGGATGTTTCACGGCAAAACTGCGCCCCCGCTGCATCCCTTGCGCAGCAAAGCATTTCCGGCTAAATGCTGTCAATGTTCCACGGAAATGCGATGATCTAACCTGCCCCGCGCCTACTGAGTGACATAATAATCGTTATGTCAGATAAGAGCAAGTGAGAATCATAAAAATGACGTTGTACGTAATCATGAGTTGACTGCGAGTCGACGCTTTTCTATGCTTCGCGGCGTGCGTCGGCCGTTTCAACGAGCCCGCGCCGGCGAGCGCGCAATTCACCTTGGAGGAAGTTGGCATGCGCAAGGCACTGGATGGACAATCGATCGATCCCGCGGCCGTCGAGCGTGAGATCCTGCGGATCAACGCCGCGATCGACGGCTTCGCGGCCGCAATGAAAGTGGCCATGGCTAGGAAGGCCGCAGAGGGCCGCACCGGGTGGGACGACCCTTCCCTGCGCGCGACGATCGTCAGCGACTTGATTGCGCATGCGATCTGCGCGGACAAGTCGCCTGGGCATGAGGTTCATGCAGCAAACTACGCGATGATGCTGCACTACATCAGCACATCAAATCCTTCGATAGCTTAGCGTTCGATTCGATATGCTGCAATTCGATTGGATTCGATATCAAATGCTATCATTTGATATGATTCGATATCGAATCTGGTGAGTTATCAACAGTTTCTGTTGATAGCCCTGTTGATATGCTGCAAAATCCCGCCGCAAAGGGTTGATTTCGCGAAGATAGTTGTCCTCGCCTCGCGCAATCGAACCATTTGCTATCGAATGCAATCGTATGATTGCATTCGATAGCGTGTGATATCAAATCGAAGCGGAGTGGCATGAAATCGGGTACGAACAGACCTCGCGACCTTGACCTTGAAGACCGCATTCGTGCGGAGGTTGAGCGTATCCGCGAGGAGCACGCCTATCGCGGGGACTACCGGAAGCAGCTTCGAGCACTGATCGAAACCCTTTTCTTCAAGTTCGGCGAGCGCGCAGGCGCAACGCGTTTGGTTTCGCTGCTCGCCGAGGATGGTCGATCGCCAAGTACAAGCACCGCGCAGGACGAGATCAACCAGTTCTGGAAACGGCTTCAAGAGAGCGCAAAGGTCCGGATTGAGCGTCCAGATCTTCCCGACTTCCTTCTCGAAGTCTTCGGCCAGGCGGCGGCAACCGTCTGGGACAACGCCCTCGCCCAAGCAGACGCTGCGCTTGCGGCGTTTCGTGCTGAAGCCGAAGCATCCATAAGCGCTGCTGACACGCGCGCGGCCGAAGCCGATCGCCGCGCAACTGCGGCGGAAGCTGCCGCCCGCCAAGCTGCCGAAAGAGCGTCGGCGGCCGACGCACAACGTGAAGAGTTGGCCGTCCAGCTTGCGGGCGAACAAGCCGCCCGTCATGCCGCCGAACAATCGCTCGCTCAGGTGCGGGCCGAAAGCGAAGAGCGTGAGCGCAAGCGTGCCGAGGAAGCTGCCGATTTGCAGCGCACGATCGAAGAACTTCGGGCCGCTTCCGATCGTGTCGAGCGCGAGCAACGACGTTTGCTCGTAGTGGCGGATGACTACAAGACCGCTGCCGCACGCGATCGCGAAGCGAGGAAAGAGGCCGATGAGAACAATCGAGCGCTCAACATCGCCATGCAAAGCATGCAGGGCAACATCAATCGCCTCTCCAACGAGCGCGGAATCCTGGAGGGGCGCGCCGAAGCGGCCGAGAAACTGGCTGACCGCCTCCAGGAGGATCGCGACGCAGCTTTTGCGAAGCTGGCGGAGGCGACGGCGCGTGCAGCAGCAGCCGAAACCCGTGTTCGCGAACTGGAAGCCGCCTTATCCGCGCTGCATGGCGATGGTCGCGGCGCAGGCACGGCATCGGTCGCTTAGAAAACGTGCTATCAAGTGATAGCATTTGATATGATTCGATATAGTTACAAAGGGGCAATCGAATGAACGTGAATCCTGGCGTCAACGGAGACGAAGGTTCGGTTATCGCAGTCGCCAGCGAGAAAGGTGGCACTGGGAAGAGCACGACTATTACCAATCTCGCCGCTCATCTCGCCGGTGAAAGTCACGACGTAATGATTGTGGACTGCGATCCCCAGGCTACCGCATCGAACTGGATCGACCGCAGGAACAAGAAGATCCTCGAAGGTGCGCGGATCGCGAAGATTCACTGCACTCAAAAGTCGGGGAACGTCTACGAGACCGTTCAAGATCTCGCCACTCGCTACAAATACGTCCTCGTTGACGTGGGCGGTCACGACAGCAAGGAACTTCGAACGGCGCTTGCCGCGGTGGACAAGGTGTATGTGCCCTTCGCAGCAAGCCAAGCCGATCTCGAAACGCTGGACCACATGAACGAGGTCATCAGCTTGGCGAAGGGACTCAATCCTGAACTGCGTGCGTTTGGTCTGCTGAACATGACCCCGCACGATCCATCGCCGAAGGAAGTGCTCAACGCAAAGGCATTTCTCCAAGAATTCGACCAGATCCAATTGGCGGACACGACCATCGGCTATCGGAAGATCTACAAGCAAGCGCTTCTTGAAGGCTTCGGCGTGGTCGAGATGGACAACTCCAAAGCGAAGGCTGAGATCCAGTTGTTCGCATACGAGGTATTGGCATGAGCGGATTCGTCCGTCCTAACAGGAAACCCGCTGTAGACCCGGCTGCACTGGAGCGCTTTGCGTCAGGCGCGGACGAGCGACGCGCTGCCGTTGGCGCAGCGGAGCCGCCGGCCGCAGTGCCGGCAGCCGCACCTTCGCCTGCTCCCGCTCCCCGAGCGGCCGCCGCACCGGCTCCCGTCGCTACGCCCGCGCCGGTGGACTCGCCTGCGCCGGAGCCAGTGGTCGCCGCGAGCGCTGCGCCGGCTGCCGTTGAGCGACGCGTCGCCGCGGCACAAGCGAAAGCCACTACCGATGTCGCCGAAAAGGCTTCGGAGTCGGTGCTCTGGCGCGTCACGCCGTCCACGTTGGACCTCTACAACTTCGTCTTCGAACACACCAACGTCAAGAGCAAGCAAAAGCTTCTGGACCTGATCCTGCTTCCTGAGCTTGAGCGCCGCGCCGAAGAGATCCGCAAGGCGCTCTGACGCGATGAAGCCGCCTATCGAGCGCCCGGCTCACGGTCCAGTCCGATGTGAAGAATGCCGGCATTTCACTGGCACCTCGCTAACTTGGGGGTGCTCGAAGGGCTATGAGGCACCGAACAAGTACGTCTACCTCAAGGATGAGTGCGCGGATTTTGCCGCGATGACGCGCGACGAACTCATCTACAAGCGCTTTCGGCTCAACGCCGAATGGGTCGGCGACGCCGACATCAAAAAGCATCGCGGTACCGTGCGACGCACGGTCGGATCGCTGCGCAGCGCGCTCGATCTGTTCGGGCAATATCTGTCGTCCGAACAGATCGATGCGATCAAGCAAGCCCGCCTGGCCCTCGATGTGTTGGGTGATGATCTCGAACGCGCAGAGAAGATCGCACGGAAGGTGAAGCAGGACGCAGATGCGCGACGCGAGCGGGAGACGACGGAACGGCAAACCAAACTCATACTCGCGCAGCTTGGCGTTGCTTCCATCGGGACTGCATCTACGGACGAAGTGCTGAAACTGGCCGAGGACATTTCCGAGTTCGCAGGGAAAGCAGCGCGAGCATGGTGGGTCACGGCCACCGGAAGGCCCGAAAGTTCATTCGACTTCTACGTCAACTACAGTCTCGATGAACTCGCCAAGGTTGTTCGGAAATGTGCTGAACCCGACAGGCAGGCGAAGATGTCGCGACTGATTATGTCGATTGGGCAGCACCTCGACAAGCTCAATGATGCATGGCGGGATCATCCATCCCTCGAGGACTTCCGGCAGTTCCGAGTGTTCCAGGCCGACCGCCGCAGGATTGCTGCAATGGCCCGCCCTTTCCCCGATTGATTGTGCTCGCGACGAGGAGCCAACGTGACCAATCGCCCGTACAGACCGAAGAACCCGATGCTGCGCGCCACCTATGAGCAAATGCTAAAGGTCGGCGACACACGACGGCCGAACCAAGGTGGCCTGTCGAACGCCTTTTGCACTGCGCGCGATACCGGCATGATGCCCGCGTGGTGCCCGCCGGGCACCCCCTCGTTCGCAGCGGCAAAAGCTGGTCTGCAACGTCGAACGGACATACTTAAGGGCATGACCTATAGGGGCTTTGTCGCCCGGATCGATTTCGACGAGCGCGACAGAATTTTCGTCGGCCGCGTGCTCGCCGCGGATTCGGTCATCAGCTTTCACAGCAAGACAGTAGACGAACTGACGCGAGAATTTCACACGGCGATCGACCACTATCTGACTGAGCGCGATACATAGTCATTGTCCCCGGAGGCCGCTATGCTGACCATTACCGCCACCGATCTGGCGCGCCACACGCGGCAGATCCTCGACCAGGTTGCCCAGAGCGGCGAGACCGTCGTGATCAAACGCAACCAGACCGTGGTCGCACGTCTGGTGCCCGCCGAACCAGTCATGAATGCCACGCAGGCGCTCGATGGCCTGCCGCAGAGCCTCGGCACCGACGATGCGGCCCGCTGGTTGCGCGACAGTCGCGCCGGCTTTGAAGACGGGGTGCGTGATCCGTGGGCATGATCATCGACACTGGACTCGAAGATTTCCGGAAATTCCGGGTGTTCCAAGCTGACCGCCCTAAGATTGCCGCAATGGCACGCCCCTTATCAGAATAACTAGTGCGGCAGATTCAGCGACGACGTTGTGATCTAACAGTTGTTTTCATTATTATCGCCGGACGTGTCTGGGTATCGATTATTCTGACGAAAGTTCATTCAGATGCGTTATCCATCCATGCCAGTTGTCAAGAAAGTTCCGTATTATGAAATAAAGGCATCGTCGATTCCATTCTCGCCGCGGAAGTGGAAGGAATACGCTGGCATCAATGGATGCATTCCTTTGAATACACCGCAAGGTGTTTGCATGGACAGGCTTGCGCCTGGCGAACCGAAACCCTTCAAGCTACCGGAACCCGCGCCAGCGAAGAGTGACGCGGTGAAAGCCCCGGAGCCAGCAAAGACTCCGCCACCCAAGCAAGCCCCGCCTCCCACGTCGTCCGCGCCGGCCGATGCGGAAGATTGCGAGAATCCGCCTCCTTTTGATCTACTGGATGTTCCCGTGGCGATGGAGCAAATGAAATGGCCGGTCGCGGCCAAACTTGCCAGGCGATGGTTCAGCGGGCCCAAGCACATTTGGGATAACAGCTTCAAAACGGACCAGCCGTTTGACAATACCATCGTCACTATCGAGTGGGCGCTAAAATTCGGGAAGGTTAGAGAGCGATATGACGAGCTTATCTCGAAAAATATCTACAACGAGAATGCCAGAGCGCTGTTGAGAGATCGGCTGCGGCATGTGGTGAAAGAAAAATTCGGATCGTCGGTAGATTTTGATTTCCAGACGGTTGGCGACAAAGGCAATCTTGTCGAGTTTTGCAGGAAGTGGCAGTTTCAGTTGGTCAATGTGTCCAGCTTTGACACGACGGGAGGTCTCCCGTATGCGCCGACTGATTTGACCGCTGCCCTGGCGAACTTCAACATCTATGCCGCCATCGGGCGCGTTGAGTTTTACGGCGATAGATATTATAAATACGATAACCATGAAAAATCCAAATCATACTGCGCTGACTTGACCGCATCCATAACACATATCTACGTATACATAAAAGATAGCTACTCTTTCAATGACGGGAATCCGCCATCGAGCAGCCAATACTTGGGGCACTGGAACAAAAGCGGCATGATTATCACGAATGGCGGAAGAATTCGGGAGCTTTTGTATCGAAGCGGCGTAAACTCGAACCTAGGAAATTCACCTGACGTTGAGTCAACGGTTAAGTGGAAGTATCTGATCGATGACTTTCTGGATAAGCCAATCGATACACGTAAGGGCGTCGTCAAGAAATTTAGAGCGTGCGACGTACACTATCCCGTTTTCAACAAAACGTACAGCGACTGGAGAAACAAGCATAATCGCGGGGAGGATTTCGTGATATATTCAAACTTGCAATATCTCAAGCTGACCAACCCCATTAAGCTCAGTCTCGGCGAAATATGCAGGCCACCAGAAAACATGTAATCGCAATCGCGCTAGTCTTGGTGCTGGCGATTCCGTCGCTCGCGTTGCGGAAGTCATATGAGGCTTGCGAGAGCTATACGCAGACTCTTAATGGAGGGACGAAAGAGTACGGTGGCGAGAAGTACAAGATTGAGTTGTGTGGGGTGCCTCGCTCTTTTGGCGACGGTGACGAAATCCGCCTCCAAGTGATGGGGCCGGCAGGCGATGTGCTGGCGGAGAGATATTTTGCGGTGCGCACGATTAACGATGCAGCGCCTCGGGAGCTAGAGTACGGGGACGACAATATTTTCTACTACGACCAATCGAAGTCGTCTCCGTTGCGCTTCATTGCCATGCCGCCTTCCAGGATGGACTGGTGGACGGCAAGAGTACCTTTGCTGCAACGACTGCTCGCGGTCTTTTCATAGAAAAGCAGGATAATAGCGGCCCCCTGCTGCTTTTTCCTCTACGCATTTACAGAAACTCATGGAAGCTTTCACCCTGCACTCGCTGCAATTCAAGTTGCGCGAACTCGATGTTCAATTGGCTCAGGCCAAGGCCGCGGAGAAAAAAGCCGCGCTGGCCACGTTCAAGGAGCAGGTCGCCCATTACGGTATTACCCAACAGGAAGTGCTGTCGGCGCTCGGCTACATCGGAGCGAAGTCGAAGCGCGCGCCGGCGAAGTACTACGATCCGTCGTCGGGCCGCCGCTGGTCTGGTCACGGCCCGCGGCCGAAGTGGCTGGTCGGAAAAGATCTCAACGACTATGCGGTCGATCGCGTCCCGCAGCCGTGGTGGCCAGGCGACGACGCGTAGTACCGGCACGAACTTGAAACGGTGAGCGCGATGACGGATTTTCAACTGCTGGTTTGGGTCCAGCGCGCGATCGGTGAAGGCTGGGACGAGTCTCCCGATCCGATCATCTGGACGGCGGTGGACTTACTCGACGCGTCGTGGCGCAAGACACTGGACTACGTCGGTCAGGGTGGCAGCGGCTCAAACCAGGACGGCAAATATTCGCGGGTCGGCGATTACTTGGCGCGCGCCATCGGGAAGGATCGGATTCCCGTCCCAAGTCTCGCGCTGGTCGATGGCGAAGCAGTTTTCACGGACGGACGGCATCGTTTCGCGTGGTTACGCGATCATGGCCTGCGGGCCTTGCCGGTCGAAGTGGGACGCTCGGATGCAATGATGTTTCGAACACGGTTTGAGACTGCCGAGCGTGTCGGGCGGTTTGGTCCCGAGGCGCTGTGATTCGAAAGCGTGCCGCCTAGCGAGAGCACGCCCTATTGGGAACTGGACGACGAGTCCTGAGCCGGTTCACTTCGTCCCTTAACTTCGTCATCCGGCCGGCCATCTTCCACGCGGGCACCGGCCGCCGCCCGCTTCTTTGCGTTCACGTCCGATGCGCCGCCGAATTCTCCAACCCGCCATCGCTCCTTCTGGATGAGGCAGCGCAGCACGTTCATTGCCACCAGCTTGTCCTTGTACTCGTCCCGTATTGCGCGGAACAGATTCTCGATTTCTCCCATCACGCGTCGTGCGCGGACCACTTCGAGGATCACCCTCCGAACATCCGGATCGCGCTCGCGTCGATACAACTCGACCAGCTCCGAATGCATCGGCGAATCAAACTCCGGCAGTGTCTTGACGCCGTGAGGCTCGACCTTGTACGCGTCGCGCCACGCCGGCGGCCCGACTCGCTCGCGGCGCTTGAGCTTGCGCCCGAAGTCGTTCTCGATGAGCGTTTGGCAATGCCCGGCTTCCGCCACCGTTAGCCAAAATGGATAGAGCTTCACCTTCCCGTCATCGAGATCCGTGTACTCGTATTGATACTCCCAAACCGTCCCCATTTTTGACACCGGCACTGTATGGATATACAGTCTAACGCAAGGCGTCCGCTTGTCGATAGGCGGTTCGGGCGAATACGATACGGAGGCTGTCACCTGTCCAAGGAACCCCACGATGTCCGCCTGCAAAGCTTGCTCAAAGGATCGCGAACCGAAGGGCCTCACGGAGATTGGCAGGCCCGTTACGTGCCGGGTCGCGGTCGGCCGCGGTCACGACCAGACCGAGCACACGTTTTTCCAATGCGACGAATGCGGATCGGTTTGGGTTCGCCTGGTCGATAGCGGAGCCGGCGGCCACGGTCGATTCATGAGGCGACTGACTGCCGACCTGTTCTAAAACTGACGGCGAGGATTCACCGTGTGCACTACCTACCGCGCGCCAAACGAAGATCCGGGCATCAACGAACTGAAGCTCGGCATCAGCGACCTGTTCCGGCGCGACCCGTGGGCCCTGGATGTATGGCCCGACTACACTGCGCCAGCCGTGCTACCGGATGGCGATGATGCGATCATCGTCGCCGGCGTGTACGGCCTCTGGCCGAAATTCATGCAGCCCGAGAAGATCCTTCCGAACGGCAAGAAGCTGCACAAGTTCAGCACATACAACTCGCGCGCCGAGGAGGTCAGCATCAAGCCGACGTTCAAGAAAGCTTGGGCGGACGGACAGCGATGCCTGATCCCGGCCGCATATGTGTTGGAGCCCTCCTACCCTGATGCGAAGCTGGATGAAAAGGGCAAGTGGGTCAAAGGCCCTTGCGTGTGGCAGAGGATCGGCGTGGCCGATGGGTCGACGTATTGCGTCGCCGGGATCTGGAAGCGATATCCAGATCGCGACGGCCGGCCGTTGATCGGCGTCTCAATGCTCACGCTCAACGCCGACAATCACCCGCTGATGAAGCAGATGCACGGACCCGAGGACGAGAAGCGCTCGATCGTGATCCTGCGGCCGGCCGACTACGACGAATGGCTGCACACGGAGAACGTTGAGGCTGCGCGCGCCATCATGCAGTTGCTGCCGGCCGACGAAATGCGGGCTGAAACGACGGACTCACCGAAGCGCGCCAAGGCAAAGGCCGCTTAGACCTCTTTGAATTTCGACGTCGCCCAATCATACGACTCGTCGAGATCGCATTCACAGGCGTTCCACCATCCGCCATCCCATTCACCATGCTGCCATGTTTCAGGTGGAAACGGATTTGCACTGAAATTCACTCGCCTACGGTACGCCTCTGCACCCTGATCGAACGGTATCGGCTCCGGGGTCAATTCCATGTTCATCCGATCTCACTTCATGGCGTCGAGACGCGCGTACAAGCCATCAATTTCCGCTTGCATCGTGCGGTTCTCTTCCTCGTTCGCGTCCATCTCGTCTGAGAGCACGCTGATCCTCGCCAGTATTTGCTCTTGGGTCATGCTTTCCTGTTCTTGCGTCATGGTCGGCCCTCGTTGATTGGCGACGAATTTGTGGCAATCCGAATGCAATATTCCGGCCCACGCTACTGCCGCTTCCCGATTTAGACAGTGAGGTGTTGAAGCTTCTCACCGACCAATGCGTGATAAAGCTCATGGCAGTTCTCGGGCGTCCATTGCTCCCAGTCCATGCAGTCATCGAACTCCACAGGCTGAACCAGTGTCGAACGCAGCGCCTTTCCTGCATGGGCCAAGCAGAACGCACCAACCACATTGGGGTTGTCGGCTCCACGGAACCAGCTCGATGATTGTTCGGCAACATTGACCATCTGCTTCGTCTCTTCGCAGTACAGCGTGATGCTATGACTCATGAGCAATACCTCTATGCGGAATTGCGCACCGCGATCGCGGCCCGAAGCTGAACCATCTTCGCTTCGCACGCCTGCTCAAGCTCTTCGTCGTTGACCGCCATTGCAAACGACTTGATCGCCATGAGGAGCACATGCGGCTCGTGCGGTCGACTCGCTCGCTCGATACCGAGCAATTCCAACGCTTCGTCCAATTTTTTCATGTCCATTACCATGCCAACGTTGCAATAACGTGCCGGGAGTGAGGCGCGGCATCACGGCTCCCGTTTCTCAGAAACTGATCGTATCGTCCGGCACATCGATCCCATGGTGCACCCGGACAGCCTCACGGAAAGCACCCCACTCGTCCGCGTCGGCCGCCTCGTGCGTGCAATGGAGGCACTGGTCCGCGCCGGCCAACTGCTCGGTTACGGTACGATGCACGTCGATCCCAAAACGCTTGCTGTTCGCCAGTCCGTGTACTGCGCAATGGCAGGCCGTTCAGTTCCTTGACGTGGGCAATCCAGCAAGTCTGCACCACGATGCCATGTCGCTTCTTTACGAACGTCTGAACGTCCTTGTAACTCGCCATGACGCGCCCTCCTGCGCCGCAGCCCTATACAGGCTGAACGTCAAAGTGCGTAGCTGCATAGCGCGCGTTGCAGTTCCAGACCGCCGCTCCGTCACGCATGAACGTTGCCCAACCATCCTTCACGACCATCCTCGCACCCGGAAATACGGCACTATGACCATTAGCGGCCGCACCCAATATCGTGCGCTCACGGCACGTCGCTTCGTACTCGCCGTCAGCCAGAATTTCGTCGGCTCGTTTGCTGCTCATCTTGTTTCCCGTTGTCAATCCGACTTCCTATCCGCCTGATACAGGCGATCACGCACGGCCTTGGCGCGACCGCCGTTTGCCTAGTCGTGCCAGTTCCAGCGATGTGTCATGAACGTCAGCCATGCACAGAATGTCGCGGTGCCAGGGGCGACCGCGATCGCCGGGCCGACGACGATTGCGCCCCACGGCATCGACTCCGTGCCCTCGACTGATGCCAGTTTGGCCGCTGCGCAAATAACCACTGCCACAGGCGCTAGCCAACACCAGACCCCGACTGTCAAAGACAGCCACCGCTGCTTAAACGTCCGATTGTGCTCTTCGTCCATGACCGATTCAATTTTCGTTGGTTACACGTTGGTCACCGTAGCCATATTCGCCATGGCCGTCCGGTGCACGAGTTTTCCTAGCTCAGCTCGTACTTGATCCGTCCAGCCCACGAACCAGCGAACAATACGTCTCTTGTACATAACTGACTTCGCTCCGCTTCCTCAGTGCCAGTCGGGCCGGCGATTTCCTAATCTCACGCTGTTCCCGGTTTCATTAATCTCGCGGTTTCGCACCGCAGATCGCATTCGAAGCAATCTCGATTAGCCGCGCATATGAGCCTGCGTCGCCGTGCGGATTGCCGCGCAGCTTTCGAATTTCGCCAGTTTGCCGGTGCCAGTCGAACTCAGCGGCGCTCCACAACTGTCGCTGTATGTCTTCCAGACTGGCGGGCTTTTTCGATTGCATTTGTACGAGACAAAAATCATGGACAAACGCGTCGAATTCCCTCGAAGCCGGTGCCCATGGGCGTAGCGCATTCGTAGCAACAGTGTTTCCTCGGTCTTCGCTTTCCATAGCCCCCTCGATGATCAGTGTCGTTCGCCGCGAACGGTATAAACGACAATCTCGCCCTTCCTGACGAAGTGCGTTTCGCCGCCGCCTTCCTTGGTCACTTCGATATCCTCGGTCACCTCGAAATGGGTTCCTTCGCGCACATGTCCCATCAAATTCAGCAAACGCTTTTCGGTAGGGACGAGATGCTCTTGAATCGCGCCAAAAATCCCGTCAGCCTGGTCGCCCACAAATCCGCGCGAGCTAACCGAGCCCACAGCCGGATTTTCGATATAGAGGGAGGTGATTGTTTGCTGTGTCATTGTGATGTTCTTCCGATTTTCGTCTTCGTTGTCAGTAGGTCGGCGGTTCATCGCCAGTAACAGCCTTGTATCGCGCCGCAGCGTCTGCGTCGGTCCACGTCGCGAGTGCGTCGCGATCTAGGTTACGTTAGGCCGAGAATGGCAAACGCCAAGCAGTCTTTCCAGCGCGGTAGACGTTCCGTTTTCGCAACTGCTTTCATCGCCTTCCCTCGTTTTCCGATCAGTTAGGACGCTCCAGCGACTGCATCCGGATCGCGCATCCACATGGCGAGGGCTTCCAGTTCGTCAGCGGTGAAATAGCCATCAAGCTGGATCCTTTGCCGACCGTCTTCCTGCTCGCCAATGTCGGTGTCGATGTATTCGAGGTTGTTGCGAATGCTGTCAGCAGTCAGCATGATGGTCGGCATCGCGAGAAGAATTGCCTTGGCCTGGTCCGGTGTCATCGTGCTCATAATGTTTTCCGTTCTATCCCATTGTCCTCGTCATAATTTTCCGTCGTCTACGTTCGTCGCACGCAGCTTGTTCAAAACCTCTTGGTAATTCTCGTGCAGTTCAGGCCAGTCGGGACCGGGTTGCAGCGCGGACGTGTCCAGACGCTTCGACGCGATCGCCAGCCGCACGCTTGGATGGCGATGCCCGACCGTTGTCAACCAGCCCGCGCAGGCGAACTCTTCACCCGGCTTCGACTGGTGACACGCAAAGATGGTCGCGCCGAAATCCGGTCCCATACCACGCTCGTCGGGACACGTCGCGGCCAAATTCTCGGCAAGCGTGATATCAAAATTCGGGATATCGGCGGCCGTCGCGTCTACCCGCCATGGGCAGGATGGACACGGCTTGTTGAGTTTGTTCATGGCACACGCCTTCATCGACGTTTTCCGTTGTGAAGATCAGTGCTCAACCGGTTCAAGGGCATGGACGATCCAGTGGCCGACCAAGAGCATTCCTACCATCCAACACATTACTACCGCCAAACGCGGCCAGAAGCCCCACGATTTATCGGACGTAGCTTTGTTGTTCATGAGTTTTCCTCTGTCAAATTCCGGCCACGCGCATAGCGCCGTTCGTTTCACCCTCTCCGAGCGGACGCGCGAGAACAGCTTCGTTCACCTCGTTGCCACGGCAACCAATCGTAACGCCAGCTTTTAGCCCCGCAGCGACTATGCCAACAAGATGCAATGCATCCGCCATGTCGGGGACGCTCGGCTCTTCGAGGTTTAGGCTCGGTTCCAGGTCATCGCCAATGACAAAAGTGATGGGATGGCCGGCCGAAGACTCGTGTTCGTCGCTTATGTCGGCTGCAAGGTAGTCAGCGCCATTGTGACGGTACGCCCACACTCGAATCCTAGGCTCAAACCCGTTCAGCTTTCTCTTCGCGGCTAAGACAACCTTGTCCGCCCACACCAGCACTGAAGCCGGTGTATCAGTCAAGCCGCTGGCTGGAAGTCTGCAAAGTGGCTCCATCATCGTTTTCCTATTCGTGGGCGCGCAGCAGGTCAAGCGAATCACTGAGCACATCCGCGGCATCGGCGTGCAGGGCAGCGATTGCGCCGTCGAGGTCCGTACCTGATGGCATCTTGTGCGATTCCGCTGAGTCGCGCAGTACGTTGATCGCGAGGCGAAGCGCATCGGCGAGGGTCACGTCAGCCATGGTCGTTTTTCTTGGTCAATCAATCAAATCGGCTTCGGCTTGAGCAATGAGCGGGATCACGGCCCCGACCGGGGGCGCGTCGCCATCGATCACCCTGAAATAGCCTTTCCCCGTACCTTCGTCATACTCCACAAGCACCGCGTCAGCGATGGCCTCATAGAGCATGTCCGAGACGTCGCCCCATAGCGGCTTTTTGCCATGAGTAACCGTGAACTCCGCTCCGTCGCTACCGCAGCCGGGAAACAGATGGCTAGGCATATCCGGGGCTGACGCCACGTCCACATTCCCGATAGTCACGCAGCAGGCGGTGCGCGACAGGCAAGCACGGCACAACGCATACTCGACGTACTTCGGATCACGATACGACGGCCGCAAGAACACGGCCTCGATGCTGCCGCACGCGCACTTGTACCGACTGCGATCCCCCTGTTGAGGAACGAGACCGGCGAGACGCACGCACTCGGCGATATGGGCTTCGGCATCAGCTTCATCGCGCCGCGCGCGCGACAGACGGACGAGCCCGAGTCGCGAGAAGATCCTGTCAAGTAGAGTCTGATCCACGTGTTCTCTCTTGTTTCCAATGCCTATTGGGGCCGCGAGCCTAGCTTCGCCGCGCCGACAGAGACAGCCACTATGCTCGCGCTAACAAGCATCGCTACGGCGTAGTTGTACAGGCCATCGCGCATGCCTACGTGATGCGTCAAGATGCCGAGCAAAACAAGCGCAGCGACGAGGCCCGCTGTAACGGCGAGCGAGAACCAATCACCTAGCATGCCGACTGCACCGAGCAAGTCCATCCCGAACGCTTTGATCTTCTTCATCAGTGTTTTCCGTTTCAGAGTGGCTTCACCGAGACATACGGAGGCAACGGATGGATCGTCGCACCAGTCGACGGTTCGAACCAGACAGGCTGCATCCACTTGGTAGCGACGGCCGGTACTCGTGCGAAATTCGTCCCCGCCGACAGGGCCATCGCTGGCCTGGTTCTTGAACCGCAGCCTCACACGATCCCAACCCCGTTTCATGTGCTTTCCTTGGTTACAACGTCGCCGGCGTCGGCATCCGGCGCGGACCGTCGTCGTCAAGCCAGTCTTCTATGCGCCTGGTTATCGATGGTCGTAGCGATATGGGATAATAATGGTACGCAGCGCGTACCATGTCAAGCATTCTTTTGGCTTCGCTTGGGCGCTTCGAGCAAGCGCGCAATTGCTGCACGCGCAAGATCGGGAAGCGGTCGGTGGTCCTTTGATGTCTCGGGCATTCGATACGTCTTCAACGCGCGAGAGTTAATGCCTGACGCTTGCGCGAGTTCATCCCAAGTGAGCCCAAGCTGCTCCTTGGCGGCCTTCAAAAACGATTGTTGGTCAGAGTTCGACATGATCCTGATGGAGATACGCGGTGCGTACCATGATACTCCGTCCAGACTCGGCTGATTTATCGGCATTTCGCCCGCCGTCTTTACCTGGAAAGAGGAACTGCCCTTGTCATGCCCGCCGGCCACCGATCCGGGGGCTTCGCCTGCGCCAGGTCAGCGCTCGCATTTCGCTTCGAGCACCAAGGCAATTCGCTCCGGATCTCTCGGGGGCAATTCGCGCCGCAGATCGCGCATCAAGCCGATACCTCGATGCAAGGCCAGCCCGCAAAACTCGCCTTCCGGCATCCTTGCGTCGTCAGCCGCCTCGCGCATGCGCCGGTAGTCCTCGGGGTGCATATCGAGCACGACGGCGACCTTCTTGACACTTTTCATATCGATCACCTCACATGCGAGAACGTGCCGGCGCGGCGCTGTTCGCCGCATTTTCGGCCGGCGCAACGTAGTCGTAGATCGGCCAGCCATGGGCCTCGGAAAGGGCATTTGCATACGCCGCGGCAAGTTCATGAGAGCCGTGGTCACCGACGCATTCAACCCCGCCCGTCCGGTAATGGACGTACACAGAGAAGAATTGGGGGCTTTCGTTATCGACTTCGCAGAAACTCGCATCCGAATTGGATGGGTCAACGAACTCCCTCACACCCTGAATTTCGAGAGCATCAAAACGGTCGGGGCGGTTCCCGATAATGCCGTCCGCGAACCGCTCGTCCGTGGCCTCGCTGATGCTTCGGCTTTCGGCCTTCTTCGCGGCCAATGCCACCCGCAGCAGCGGGACATATTCCGACCCGAGCGCGTTCGCGCCGGCGTTCGACTCCGCCTCGAGCGCGAAGCCGATAGCGGAGGCGGTTTCCCACGGCGAAACGCCCCCCGACGCCGGCCAGGCCAGACGCTTCGTCTCCTGCCAGAAGCGCTTCAGCGAGTCTTCCGTTGCTCCGGCTCGGACGAGACCGGCGATCAGTTCGCTGCGGGAATGCCCCGCACCCCCGATTTCCCTGTCGAAAAAGTGCTTCCACTTGACCAGTGCGATTGCCTTCGAAAGTGGCAGCGCGACGTTTGGATCTTGAGACATTCGACACCCTCACAGTATGCGTATCGATATAACGATACACATACTAACTCACGCGTCAAACTGCCGCCTCAATGCAGGAGATCGACAGAACGAAGGGCGAGGATCGCAAACGCATACACGAGAACCTCCCTGCCGGCGAATATCATGCGATCGACGGCTACAGCCCCTTCGGCGCTCGATACGCGCCAAGCGTGTTTCGCCACGATCACGGCCAGAATCGCCGTGAAGACCCACGGCGTCACAACGTCCGGCATGATGGCCGCCCCGACACCGAGCAGAAAGCCGTCACGAATACCAGCAATCACGTCGTGCAGCGGTGCCGGGTACAGCCCAAGGCTCAACACGAACGGCTGGCCCGGCTCGGTTGGCATATAGGAGGGTCGGCCGCGATCGGCGCTTTGCGCGAGCGATGGCCACCGCTTCACGAGCACGGGACCGACCAGATGCTGCCATGCCATACCCGCGACGAGCGGATAGAACACGGCGAGCAGCACGAGACAAAGCGCGTATACACCCCCACAGAAAACGGCTGTCGAAAACAATTCTGCGCGACTGACCAATCCTTCTGGCTTCGGGGCCGCCGCGATGGCATGGGCGATCGCCGGCTGAAGTGTGCTCTGTCGAGCAGCCAGATCAAGGCTCAAGATCGCTGCCTCGATCGAAACCACGATCAGAATACCGATTGCTGCCGAAAGAATGAGTTTCCCAACTTTCATGTTGCCTGCTCCGGTCAAGGATCGCGCTCAGAAAAGCGCCGGTTGCGACAGATCACGTTCCGGCGAATTCACCGGAGCGCGGCCGACGCGCGCCGGGTCGTCCCGCTTCGTAGGTTCATATATCGTGCCGCCGTTACTCAGGTTCTTGAATAGCGCCTCGATCGCATCGATGGCGCTGACGTAGGCGATCGGTTTGCCAGGCACGAACCAGCCAGCGTTGTGCGGGATGCTGTCGTTGAAGCAGCAGCCGAGCCGTCTCGCGAGAATCCCGAGCGCGTCCGCAATGTCGATGGGCATGGCATGAGAGGGTTCAACCGAGAGAGCGCACTTCGACACCGCCGCAATCGCGGAAGACAAGACCGCCGGCGGTGGCCCATCGTTCGCCCCATCCTCCAGTGGACCACCCGAGCCGGCAGGCTCCTCCCACCTCATCAAGCGCTCGAGATCGGCCGAACTCATGGAGCGCGTACCCGTCTCGTCCATCACCACTTTCCACGAAGAAGTCATCTGCGTCAGGACGTATCCCGTAATCTCGTATCCGCCAGGATGAAAGAGACGCTTCGTCCGTTCGCGAACCTTGCTGGAAACGGCGTGCTGCGGCAACGCCAGATCCTCCGCCGGTGACGCGGCTTCGTCTCGCTGCTGCTCCAGTGACATTCTCTGATCTCCGACTTTTATGGGCCTACAGCGCCAACGGCAGGCCCGCAAACAAGGTAAAGGCACCCGCAAGCGCAATGAACGGGCCGAAGGGCATTGCTTCGTCGCTCGACGCCACACCACGCAGCATCAACCACACGCCATGCGCCGCTGCGAATGCGAACGAGAGGAGGAAGACTTGGCTCAACGACGCGACGCCGAACCATGCGCCTATCGCGGCGAACAGCTTCAGATCGCCGAATCCGAGGCTCTCTCGGCCGCTGATAGCGCGCGCCGCGTACAGCACCACGGCAAGCGCCGCATACCCCGCTATCGCCCCAACCACGGCCGCACGGAACGTTGTGAAAACGCCCGCGAAATTGAAGACAAGCCCGGCTGCAATCATGGGGAGAGTAATCACGTCCGGCAGGAAACCTGTCTCCGCGTCGATGCATGCCAGCGTCAGCAGACTTGCTGCGAACAGGTAGCCAGCCAGAGCCTTCACAGACACGCCGAAGCGCAGCATCACGAAGATGGCCAGCACCGCGGACAGGATCTCGATCAGTGGGTAGCGCCAGTGAATTGCCGTGCGACACTGGCTGCACCGGCCTCGCAAGATCAGATAGCTCAGCACGGGAATGTTCTCCCACACTCGAAGCTGATGCCCGCACGCGGCGCATCCCGAACGAGGCACGACCAGGTTGTAGCTTCCGGGTGCCTCCGATTCGCCGTGAGCCTCGTGACGCGCCCACTCGCGGGCGAGCATGATCGGCAATCGATGAATCACCACAGTCAGGAAACTGCCGATCACGAGACCGACGAGCGCAACGAGGCCGGAACGGATCGGCATGGGCACGGCAGCAAACTCCATTATCACGTGTTGCATTCGCCCACCTTGGGTTCTGCCGCCGGAAACATTGCCAGCGCCTCGTCACACTGCGTCAGGATGGCCACTGCCCGCCTCCTGACACCTTCGATGCCTCGCCAGGTGTCAAGCACACCCGAGGCCAATACAGCCCGGACAGCGAGCCCGATTTCTTCGCTTCTCCCCCACTCGCTTATCTTCACACCGCTAAGCGTCTCGATTTCGGCGATTGCGTCGTGCGTCCGCCTAAAGCGTTGTGTGCGGGCTTCTATCTCCTTCGTGATCCGCTCTTCGTCGCCTTGTCGCAGGCGATGGATCTCGGCGCTAACAGCGGCCTTCACAAGATCCTCATCTGCGGCACTCGCACGGCGCAGCATCGCGGCCACAAATGCACGTGTGACCGGCTCGGCAGCGAGCTTGGGTGCCGCCACCGCCTGACGCAGCTTGCCTCCGGCGAGGGCGCGGTAGTACCCCCAAGTCGGGGGCAATTCCCCATCGAGAATCACTCCATCCGGGGCCACCACCCACCACCGATCGCAAAACCGTTGCACGGGTGCCGATTTCGCAGGATCTTTCAGTTCGCGGAGCCAGTCCGGCCGGCTGACCTTGATTTCGAAGCCTTGGACTTCGAGACCACGCGAATCATGCATATTGACCGCAACCGCATCCGCCCACCTGTTACGCTGAGCACCAGTCGCGTCGCCCACTTCGAAGAAGAGTGCCCACTCGGGCGCGCAGAAGCGCGAGAGAAGAGCCGCCTTCACTTCAGCGGTTTGCACGGCTACCTCCTGCGTGCCGGCCCGGATCGGTGATGAGAAGGGCGTCGATCGTCGAGAACAGTTTGGTGACGCGCGCTGGCGGATCGTTCTCCCACTCGACGAGCGAGAGTTCCTCTCGCGCCTGGCGAAGCGCGCCCGTCATCCCGCCTCGAACGTCTGCCAGCGCGGGAGGCAGCGAGGCGGCGTAGAGAGGGCGTACTTTGTGGAAGTCCGCGAGATCCGGTTGCTGCAAGCGCTGAGCCGTTTCGGCATTGCAGTTGTGCCAGTCGCCTTCGTATCCGGGCGTGAGAACCCTGTATTGCCACTGCGCCACCGGTTCCGCTGCCTGCGCGGAGGCATATGCAATCTCGACACGCCACTCGTCGGAGCGCGCAGCCGTCTCGGCGAGCAGGGCGGCAGTCGGAGCGCCATCGTTCCAATGCCGACCGTCCGACACCCATTCCCCGCTCACGGTATTTCGGCGCAGCACACGATAGGCGATCGCCTTTGCCCCTTCCGCCGCCGTCTCGTTGGCAGAGGAGCCACAGTTGCGCGATACGCGTGCGGCGAAGTCGAGAAGTGCGGCCGATGGATTGGCCGCATAAAATTCGACCGCCGTTCGTTGGTCCTCCGTCATGTTGGCAGAGGAGGCGCGGGC